>DASRVI010000120.1:0-3426 GCA_035655135.1 Acidobacteriota bacterium
TATGAACGATTTTTGAGTTTTGGTAGTTCAAGCTCGCATAACCATAAGAATTGGGGGTTTTGAAAATATCTCTGGATCCAAAATCAGGTTCTGGTTCATCAAGACGGCTTTGCTGCACAGTCAAACCTGCCCCTAAAGATAAATAATTACCAAACCGGCAACCAAGGTCAGCTGATATCCCATAAACTTTTGCATTGGATCCATTGATTCTCTCAAAAACCATGGCATTTTCTCTGGGATCAAATTCCTTTTTTTCCAGAACAAAGGCATTGGTGAGCAAGGTGTAAAAACCTTCCATACTGAATTGAAGCAAGTTTGTTCCCATTTCTTTGCCAAAGTCAAAACCTGCACTCACACTATAAGATTTCTCTTCCTTCAATTCCGCAGAATTTTCAATGATCATTCCCTCTCCTCCGACTTGGGTGATATGGAGATCTTCATCGAAAACCTGAGGTGCTCTATATCCAGATGAAAATGTGCTTCTCCAACTAAGGTTTTTAATAAGATTTATCAAAAGACTCATCCTTGGATTAAATATGAGGTCATCAATCAAGGAATGTTTGCTCAGGCGCAAACCTGCAAGAAGGGAAAAAGTTTCATTTAATTTAACATCATCTTGAGCAAATAATCCGAACTCGTTATAATAGTCATCAATTTCCCTGCCGTATCCAAGAGCTAGATCCTTGATGTTTTCATTTTTAAATTGGAATCCAGCAGAGAAAAGATGCGGTCCAGCCTGATAATTCATTTGAGCGTTTAGAAAAGTGACAGGGTTTTTTGTGTTCCCATAGGCATCAAGGTCTTTTTCAGCTCCATAATAAGTTTCTCTTTCTGCATGAACATGAGATAGGGAAACATTATAATACATCCTCTCAGATAAATAATGATTCCAATCTGATGAGAAGCTCAAAAGATCTGAATTGACCCATTCAGCTATATTGGCTTCATGAGGAGGAAGTTCAAAAAGATCTCCACCCCGCCTGTTCTCAGAAATCCTAAAAAATCCCAACTTGAGTTTTCCTTTGATCCCTGGGAATAAGTGATAAAAATTGAGTCCAAAGTTTGTGCTTCTTAGACGCCCGATCTCAGAGAAACTGTCTTCATTCAAATCAACTGGCTGTCTTCTTTTATAATTGGCAAAGAGAAATCCTTTGGTATTACCGTCCTCGGTCACAAGACTGCTGTGAAAACCCAGATTGGTGTAGGGTTCCCCTTGATTGGACTGCTGGTGCAGTTTGATAGTGGCGTTGTTTTCCTTGGGTTCTCTGGTCATAACATTAATCACTCCAGCTACAGCATTTCCTCCATAAAGTGCAGACCCGCCTCCCTTAACCACTTCAATCCTGTTGAGCATTTCTGTTGGGATTTGCTCCAGTCCGTAAACCCCGATCATGGAACTGAACACAGGGGAATTGTCGATTAAAATTTGTGAATATTTTCCCTCCATCCCATTGATACGGACTTGGGTAAAATTGCAGTTCTGGCAGTTGCTCTCTACTCTAACGCCTGTGATGAGAGAGAGAGACTCCGCTAGTTGGGAGGCTTGTTTTTGTTCTATCTCTCTTGCTGTGATGATTTCTGTTTTGATCGGAACTTCAGTATAGAGCTTCGGTGTTTGAGTGGCTGTCACCACAATTTCCTCAGACATTTTTTTTATCAATCTAATGTCAGATGTCATGTTTTGGGTTAAATCAAATGGATCTGAGAAGAAATCAACATAACCTTCAACAAAAACTTCCACATGATATTTTCCCGGAGGTATGTTTTGAATTTCGAATTCTCCCTTCTCACTGGTTTGCGCGGATTTTTGAATTTCCGGAATGATGACAACAGCTTTTTCAACCGGATCCCCCTCATAAGACTTCACTACCCCTGAAAGCTTTAATAACTGATCTGTTGTAGTCTGGTCTTGGGATGGATGCACAGTCATTTCCTGTGCATTGAGCCATAACGTATTTGTTAAAATTATGGATATTATGATTAGAATTATGAGTGTTTTTTTCATTGTTTCCTCCTGAATCCTAAGTAGGGTCACCTAGATCAGTATTCGAATGAGATATTCCAGAATAAACGATTTAAGTAATATCTTTTTAGGTGAGAAAATTAAAATTCAGGAGGTGAACGAGAGGAAGGTTCAATAAAAAAGACTGAATTGTAATCAAATGAATAAAAGACCTCTAGATCTCCTGTTATGGGAGGGGGCGGCAAAATGCAGAAATTGATCTGGCTGGTTGTGATTGATGAATTCTGAAACTGACAGGCAGGACAATTATCTGTATCTGTGACAACTTCTTCTGTGTGAAAAAAGTTAATAAACAGTGTTAAATTCAGGAAAATAAAAATAAAAGCCAGATTTAAAAGCTTGATTCTTCCTTTATTCATTCTCATTTCTAAGTTGTAAATTAACTCTATTCCATCAAAATGTCAATGAGACAAAGGTCGTTAGTTTCTTAAACAGTTACAATTTTTTTATTAAATCCAAGAGATCCTTTTTCAATCGATCCAATTTATCATGAGAAAAACTTGAAGTCAGCTTTTTCTCACATTTCCTAATTACATCATTGATCTGCACACGGGCTTTTTTCCCTTTTTCAGTCAGATATATCATTTTGCACCGTCTGTCCGAAGTAGAATCAATTCGTTGGATATAATTCTTTTGAACCAGCCTGTCAATGATCCGACTTCCTCTTGATAAGGATAGACCCATTCTCTCTGAAAAATCTTTGCAGGTGATTTTCTGGTTTTTATCCATACAGATAAGACCATTGAATTCGGCTTTAGAAAGACTCAAGTCTTCTAAATGCCTTTTTCTATGCTCAGAACATTTATCGGAAAGAAAATAAATAATATTGATTAATTTCATGTCATTTAACTTTTTTGCCTTGACAATTGTTGCTATTAGCAAGTATAATGTATATGAAATGATTAGTCAATAATTTTTAAATTGATTCATTTTATTATAAAATTGAATGAAATTATACAGATGAATAATACAAATGGTTACTAAGAGAGGTAAAAAAAATGGAACATCTGACAAAAGAAGATTTCAAAGAAAAAATATTTGATTTTGAGAATGAAAAAGAATGGAGCTATAAGGGAAATAAACACTGTATTATTGATTTTTATGCGGATTGGTGCGCTCCCTGTAAAATGGTTCATCCCATACTCGAAGATCTCAAAGAAGAGTTCAAAGATGAAATCAATATTTACCAAATCAATACTGAGGATCAGCAGGAGCTTGCCCAGACATTTGGAATCATGAGCATACCTTCTATATTGTTTATTCCAAAAAATGGTAAACCTCAGATGGCACAGGGAGCTATTCCTAAAGATTCATTTTATAAAGCCATAAAGGACGTCTTCAACATCGAAAAAAAATCTTAGTTTTTAATCTTAATCCCAACTGGGTCTCCCCTATCACAGAGG
>DASRVI010000121.1:0-2212 GCA_035655135.1 Acidobacteriota bacterium
CTCTCTTCTCGATGTCACAGACCTGGTTCTTATTGATCCGGTGTCTACCGGTTACAGCCGTCCCCTGCCCGGAGAGAAAAAAAGTCAGTTTCACGGAGTCCAGGAAGACATCACCTCAGTGGGAGAGTTTATCCGGCTTTACATCACTCAATTTGAGCGGTGGTCATCTCCAAAATTTTTATTGGGGGAAAGTTACGGCACATTTCGCTCAGCAGGATTATCAGGTTTTCTGCAGGGCCGACAGCACGGGATGTATCTCAATGGCATTATTCTGGTCTCTTCTGTTTTAGATTTCACTACTATCGGTTTCAACAAAGGCAATAATCTTCCATATATCCTCTTTCTCCCTCACTATACAGCCACTGCCTGGTATCATAAAAAGCTTTCTTCAGAGCTGCAGAACAAGGAATTAACCGAGCTTCTGGATGAAGTGGAGAACTTCGCCCTCAATGACTATTCCGTAGCGCTATTAAAAGGAAATCGGCTGGATGAAAAAAAAGAAGATGAAACCGTGAAAAAACTGGCTTCTTACACCGGTCTTTCTGAACAATACATCCGCCAGACCAATCTGCGGATACGCCATGACCGATTTGTTAAAGAGCTTCTGAGGGATGAGTTTAAAACCGTAGGTCGCTTGGACAGCCGGTTTACAGGGATGGATGAGGATGCCGCAGGTGAAAATTATGAATTCGATCCTTCCAGTGCGGCTATAATGGGGGCTTTTTCCACTATGTTCAACAATTATCTGCACACAGAGCTGAACTATAAAAAGCAAGTTCCCTACAATATCTACGGCAATGTCTATCCCTGGAATTTTTCTCAAACATCAGGAACCAGAAGAACCATTGAAGCGGTGCCGTACATGGCTGAAACTCTGCGCAGAGCTATGAGCGAAAATAAATACCTCCAGGTTTTTGCTGCCAATGGATACTATGATGGAGCCACCCCTTATTTTGGAACAGAATATACTTTTTTCCAAATAGGATTGAATGATGAGTTCAAAGACCGGGTGCACATGGGCTATTACAAAGCCGGACACATGATGTACATCCACAATTCCTCTTTGGCTAAGCTGAAAAAGGATTTAACTGAATTCATCCGATCTGCTTCAGGAAACTAACAAACCAGACAGAAAAAGGTTCCCTTCTCCCGTCAGGAATGATTTTATTCCAAATTCTCAACCCTGAAGATATATATATTCAATTTTTTAGCCAAATCTAAGCTTTCCAGACGCTCAAGCCGGTAACCAGCTGCATTCATCTCTTCTTCCAGTTTCGCAGGAGGAGTGCCTTCTCTATCATTTCTGTTCCATGGTATCCACTCTACAACGGCCAGTTTTCCCTCTGGCTTCAGCGCAGACCTGGCCTTCCTTAGAAGTGAGACCGGGTCATCAAAATGATGGTAAGAAGAGACCACCATAATTAAGTCCAACTCTCCCTCTGGAAGTTTTGGGTCTTCGATCTCACCTAAAATAGTCTCCACATTTTCCAAATCCCAGCGCTCACATCTATTCTCCAGATATCTGAGCGCCGATGCATTGATATCTTCAGCATATACTTTACCCGTACTCCCCACTCTTGCTGCCAGCTGCATAACATATCGTCCTTTCCCTGCCCCAATCTCCGCCACAGTCATTCCCGGTGAGATATCCACTATTTTAAATACTTCTTCAGGAGGCATGAGGCGGTTAAGCCTGGCTTCATTTTCGTTTTCCGGGTCCAGCACACTTTTCTGCTGCAGAGAAACATCAGCTCCACCCCCGAAGCCGTTTAATATAAACAAAACAACAAAAGCAAATAATGCCGCTCTATAGACTCTATATTTCATGGTTTGTGTCTCTTGAATCATGGCTGTTCTCACTCATCCAATTTTTATAACTCTTATTTATTAAACAAAGTTTCTTATCTTTAATTTTATTATTTTCTTAAATAATGGTTTGGGTTAGAAATTTAACGGACCCGGAAATGGTTTTGTTTTTTTTTATTTTAAAAATTAATTTTTTTTTATATAATAATAAAAAGAATAAGCAAATACTAAAGGAGGTTCATCAATGGACAAAGTCTTTTTTATGAAACCATTTATTGAGAATTTCAGCAAAAAAACCGTATTCACAAAAACATTTGCTACAATCCTGCGGGTTCTGACTGTCATATCTATTGTGGCTGCAGTTGTCATCTGGATTCTTTTATGGAAATTCGTTTTTGAAATACCC
>DASRVI010000122.1:0-3210 GCA_035655135.1 Acidobacteriota bacterium
AGGGCCGTGAGATGGTCGCAGATCCGCGAAAGCTCACTCATGATGACCCGGATGTACTGGGCTCTCTCCGGGACTTCAATCTCCATCAGTTTCTCTATGGTCATCACATATCCCACATTATTGATAAGGGGGGACACATAATTCAATCGATCCGTGTAAGGAAGAAGATTGAAATAAGTCTTATTTTCACAGGTTTTTTCAAATCCTCGATGCAAATACCCCACTTCCACTTCAGAATTGCGTACTTTTTCTCCATCCAATTCCAGCATAATTCGAATAGTCCCGTGCATAGCTGGATGAGAAGGACCCATGTTGATCAAAAGGCTTTCTTTTTTGGCTTCTTTTTGCAGACGAGTGGTCATTTTATTTTCTCAAACGAATCCTTGGCTGTCTTTTTCTCAAGGGATAATCCTTTCTCAAAGGATGTCCTTCAAATCCATCATACATGAACAAACGCCTCAAATCAGGATGCCCGGTGAAGTGAATACCGAACATATCATACACTTCTCTTTCCAGCCAATTGGCGTTTTTCCACATTCCGCAAACAGATGGGACCTCCAAATCATCTTCCGGGACACCGCACTTGATCCTCAGGCGGTGGTTTTTGGATAATGAAAACACATGATAAACCATCTCAAAACGCGGTTTTTTTCCTTTATAATCCACACAAGTGAGGTCTAAAAGCATGGAATAATCCTGGGGTTTCTCTTTAAGGAATTTTAAGATCTCAAGAATATCTTGTTTTTTTACCTGAATGACAGTATCTCCCAGTGGTTCTTTCACATTCAGGACTTTATCTTTAAATTTTTTAGTGAGACTTTCTTTTATTCTTTGATTATCTTCCATCTTAAATCCTGTTTCTGCTTTTGAATCTTATCCTGAAGCTTAAGCAGAGCATTCAATATGGTCTCAGGTCTCGGGGGACACCCCGGAATGTAAACATCAACAGGAATGATCTTGTCGATTCCCTGGACCACAGCGTAATTGTCATAAATACCGCCGCTCACCGCACAAGCTCCGCATGCAATGACCCAATTCGGTTCCACCATCTGGTCATAGACTGTTTTTAAAACCGGGGCTTCTTTGTGGGTGATGGTTCCCACCACAAAAAGCAGGTCTGACTGTCTGGGAGAAAAAGTGGTCATTCCAACTCCAAACCGGTCAAAATCCCAGTGGGCACAAGCTGCGGACATGTATTCCATACCACAGCAGGCTGTGATAAAAGGATAATGAAATATTGAAAACTTACGTCCCCATCCAATGGCATAATTCAATTTAGTGGCAATAAACCCTCCGTGAGCTGTCTTTTGATAATAGCTGTGCTTTTTGATCGGTCTTATTTTTCCCATACGAACGCTCCCTTTTTCCACGCATAAGCAAAACCAGCTATCAGAATCAAAATATACACAGACATGGAGATCACAGCTAAACTTCCGATTTCCTTAAAAATCAAAGCCCAGGGAAAGAAAAACACCACTTCCACATCAAAAAGAAGAAAAAGAAATGCCACCAGATAGAATTTTATGGGCACAGGATATATCCTGTCCTGAAGGTAGGGGCTTCCGCATTCAAAAGGAGTCTGTTTGGTGGGATTGGACTTTTTGGGTCCGATGATTTTATTAACAATGACAAGGAAGAACCCCAACGCTCCAGTTACCAAAAAAACTATAAATAGTTCAATCATGGATTTTGATGCAGTATTTTATACAAATAAAATTAAAGATGCAACCCTTAAATTATTTTTCTTTATTTAAGGTTTATTCAGTATATGGATAGATTTATTTAGGACGTTTAGAGCAGATTCCATTATAGATTCAGACAAAGTGGGATGCACATGAATGAGAGATCCCAATTCACTGACTTTGATCCCATATCTTAAGGCTAAAGTCACTTCATGTATCATTTCACTTGAATAGGGAGAAAGAATATGAGCCCCTAATATCTTCTCATTTTTATGAGCAATGATTTTTACAAATCCTTCCGAACTTCCCATAGTCACAGCTCTTCCACTGGCTCTTAAGGGAAATTTCCCAATACGAATATCATCTCCATATTTTTCTCTGGCTCCTTCTTCCGTAAGTCCCACAGATGAAAACTCAGGTTCTGTAAAAACAGCCAAAGGAAGTGCTCTGTAATCCATTTTCTTTTGTATTCCACTGGCATTCTCTGCTGCTGTGATTCCCTCATGAGATGCTTTATGAGCCAGAAGTTTTCCTCCTGTTAAATCGCCTATGGCGTAGACATCCTCCATACTGGTCTCCATAAATTCATTGACTTTAACAAAACCGGCTTTATCCAACTTCAGTTCTGGAAGCCCTTTCTTTATTTTTTCTGAGTTTGGTTTTCTTCCCACAGCCAAGAGCATTTTTTCAGCTTTGAATTCAAAAGGAGAATTCTTTTTTAGATGGGTTCCTTTAACTTTGACCATTCCCTCTTTAATAAAGTTTTCCTGAATTTTCATTTCAGTCCAAATTTCAATCCCTTGTTTTTTGAGTTCTCTTTGAAGGGCCCTCGCTGTTTTCTCATCACTTCCAGGAAGTATCTGAGGCAAGATTTCTAAAATAGTGACTTTGGATCCCAACTTATTGAATAAAGAGCCTATTTCAAGCCCAATGGCTCCGGCTCCGATCACCAGCAGACGAGGAGGAACTTGGGTTGTTTCCAGAGCTTGTTGGGATGTGATCACTTCATTCCCATCGGCTTTAATAAACGGAAGACTCCCTGGTCGGCTTCCAGTGGCCAGAATGATTTTTTTGGCTCTAACTTTTTGCTTGGCCTTTTCTTTATTTATGGTGATCTCTGTGGGGTTATTAAAGCGGGCTTCTCCTTTTATCACTGTGACCTTATTTTTTTCTAGAAGAAATTCAATGCCCTTGACCAGTCGGTCCACACATCTTTTTTTGTTTTCTTGACATTTTTTGAGGTCCAATGTGATTTTATCAACAGGCCCTTCCAAATTTTTGTTTTCTTTTATTTCTCCCAATAATTTTGACTGATGAATAAGCCACTTGGTGGGGATACATCCCCAGTTCATACAGACTCCGCCGATTTTTTCTTTTTCTATAAGCAAAACTCTTTTTCCTAACTGAGCGCTCCTTATGGCAGCCACATAACCCCCAGGACCGGCTCCGATGATTGCTACATCATATTCTTTATCCATCTTGACCTCTTTTCTTAACCTGATCTATTCATAAAAAAATGGCGATGTTT
>DASRVI010000123.1:0-2083 GCA_035655135.1 Acidobacteriota bacterium
GGAACCGGAATTGATCATTGAATGACCACTAGTTTTTTGTACCATACTGTATATTGGTTTAAAAGAATGTGCCATTTGAGTTGTCAATTAGGTTGTCATATACATAAAAAGAATTTTTATTAAACTTGAGGTACAGCAATGGAAGAATTAAAAGGCAAACATTTTGAATGCATTAAGGAAGATAATTCAGAAGAGGAAAAAGAGAAACAATGGCAAAGGTCTAAGGTAGTCTTTGATCAATTTTATGAATACCTGAAAAACAAAGGATTAAATGAGAAAACTGCCATCAGGCGAACTGATCAGGCTGTTTTTTTTATCATGAACTACCTTTTTGTTTACGATGACGTAACCAATATTTTAGGGATTTCTGAGGAAACGATCAGAAAATTCCTTGGGAATTGGTACATTAGAAAGTCCTGGAATCAGTCTTTTAAAGGAATTAAATCTATTCTAATGGGGATCTCTAGTTTTTATACATTTCTCAAGGACAAGGGATTTATCTCAAAAAGACAATTGGACGAAATAAAGAACGTGTGCAAAGACAAGGCATGGTTCGAGATGAGACTTCGAACTTATTTTGAGGCCGAGGGAGATGATTTTTATGATTGGATACAAGAATACAATTATGATCGGTGAATTTTCAATCTCCAGAAGGTTGATTTCATCCAAAAGGCGAGTCATGATAACAAAAAAATGGAGATCGTGTATCTCAAACCAAAAGATGAAAAATCAAAAAGAGTCATCAAAAGTCGAGATTTCCATGATCGCAGCAAAATGAGCAAAAAATCAAAAAAACCCGGCAAAAATAAAAGTATGATCAGTCCATCTCAAAGGATCATAAGGATAGATCATGTAGTAGGTGAAAGGACTTTTACTCAGAAATTGACAATTCCAAGAAAAAGGCCGTTCACAAACGTTTATCAATTCAAGTGCACTTTGCTGGATACCAATCCACCGGTCTGGAGAAGAATCCAGGTCCCTGAGAACTACACGTTTTATGACCTCCACGTAGCCTTACAGGATGTCATGGACTGGAAGGATTATCATCTCCACTGCTTCATAATTCCCGGCATAGGGACTTTTGAAGAGATCGCCCATATCGAATGCCCGTGGTGGGACCCCTGGGATATGGATGATGATTGGCTTATCACAAATGAAGTTCCCCTTAAGCACTTTTTCAGAAATCCCAAAGATAGAGTTGTTTATCGATATGACTATGGAGATAGCTGGCAGATGAACATCATCCTGGAGAAAGTGCTCCCCAAAGAAAAAAGCATCAAATACCCGGTCTGTGTGGGAGGAAAACTGGCTGCCCCTCTTGAGGACAGCGGAGGTATACCCGGCTATTACCGCTGCATTAAGGCGTTTGAAAAGGCGAATAAATTGAATTTGGAGGATCTTCCTGAGAATGAAGTGAGCGAAGAACTGTGGGACCTAATTTTATGGTTTGGCGATTGGGATCCTTATGAGTTTGACCCGAAAAAAGTCCTTTTCGATGATCCGAGAGAACGCTTCATCATGGCTCTGGACTTGGAGTGAGAATGAATTTGGGGCTGGTCATCGGATTGCTTCGTTTTCTCCGGAAACTCGCCGAGGAAAATTGACGAAAATTGGGGACGGTTTATCTATTTACCCTATTTTTTTGAGATTGCTTCGTCACTGTGTTTCTCGCAATGATGAGAGAAAGGAAGGATTCGCAATGACGAGGGGAAGATAGAAGCAGCGCAATGACCAGGTTAGAATATTGTATGGAAATGGATTCAGGTTATAAAATCCAAATAATTGTCCTGATTTATGGTTTTGTATTCAGCTTCCGGATAAGCTCTGCGCCATTCTGTGGGATGTTTACCTTTTTTGCTTCCCCATTTGAACTCATACCCGAACAGCTTCCCCTCTCTTTCTTCAACTAAGTCAATTTCCTGTTGAGTGTAAGTCCTCCAGAAATACCGGTTCACTTGGATATTCTGATAGTGCTGCTTTTTGATCCGCTCCATAAACAAATAGTTCTCCCACAGCTTTCCAACATCATTTCTGGTTTTTAGATCATTAAAATTATTGATAAGAGCGTTTCGAATGCCGTTAT
>DASRVI010000124.1:0-4917 GCA_035655135.1 Acidobacteriota bacterium
AAGTTTCTCAAAAACATCACCGGATAAAAGAGAGCTTAAAGCAGAAGCCTTAAAATTTTCCCATGAAGCATGAATGGAAAATTTTTGATTTTCAGAAGACACATTTAAAAAATCCACCTGACCCGTGAAAGTTTCAAAGGGAACTTCCCCACTTAAAACATATTGTCCCTCCCCTATATTAAAAGCAATAGAAGAGATTTCAGCAGTTCCCTCGGAAATCCGGATATTTGCTTTGATTTGCCTCAAGAGAAGACCTGGCTGAATAAAGAGAAGCTCCCCTTCAATAAGATGAAGAGAAGCCTGGAGTTCTGAAAAAACAAACCCTTTTGGAAAGAAAATCTCTGACTCCAATCTTCCTTTGGCATTGACCCCATCAATTAAGAGGCTTATCAGATTGAGATTGATGTCTGTATGGAGTGAAAAATCCTGAACAGAGGGGAATGGGTCACTCAGACGGAATGAGCCTTTAAAGGTGGATGAAGAGGAGAGATGGCTGACCTTATATTGGGCTGTTCCGGCAGATGAACTCACCTGGATATTGGTTTCCCCTATTTCTTTATTACCCCATTTTAACTTCTCTATATTCGCTTCCATTATAAAATTTGGAGAATCAATGCTTCCCTCTCCTTCAAGGTTTAAATGAACCAAGCCGCTCAAGAACTCATCTCCTTGGTTAAAAACAAAATCCTCAATTCTTAAAGAATCTGCCGAAAAGTGTCCGTTATAGCTCTTTTCTTCCAGATCAAACATCCCATCTGCTTGGATACGGGTCTCAGCTTGATTCCCTTTCAATGAATCCAAAATGATTTTTCTATCTTTATAAAGAAGGGAAAACTCCAGCATTCCCTCTCCAGCCAGTATTTCCATTGATTCAAACCGCATAGATTCGGAGTCATACTCAAATTTTCCGGAAAGCCTCAGGTCCTGAAAATTTTTTACAGAAAATTGAGAAGATTCAACCCTGGCTTTAATCCGGGGAGAATTCAAACTTCCTCCCAGGGAACCAGAGCCTTTTGCCTTGCCTTTCAAATTCCACTGCTTGATATCTTGAGGACGAAGTTCTGGGGAAAAAAGAGAGAGATAAGGTATCAAATCATCAAGGCTTAAGATTTGAAACCAATAATCCCCGGATAACTCATTTGACT
Organism: Acidobacteriota bacterium; assembly: GCA_035655135.1. Taxonomy (GTDB): domain Bacteria; phylum Acidobacteriota; class Aminicenantia; order Aminicenantales; family Aminicenantaceae; genus WJMT01. Next base: position 1,146 of record DASRVI010000124.1, read on the forward strand.
TCAGTCCAAATTTTCCGGAAAGCAAGACTCCCGGGATATTTATTTCTTCTGCATTGATGGATAACTGCCCTGAATCCAAATCTGCTTTTATTCTTCCTTGAAGAGGAATTGAGGAATTCTTTAAAACAACTCTTTGGTCTTCTCTGAAATCCAAGTTTGCCTTTGCCTTCAATGAATCAAGGGACAGTTGATCCCAGGAGGCTTGGAGGTCTCCGGATAACATGGTTTTTACAGAGAAAGGAACACTGAATAAATCAAGATAGAAATTCGGATCCAGAGACTCCCATTTCAAATCCAGTTGATTCCCTTCCTTCCAGTTCAAAGGATTGAGTTCAGCGCTTGCTTGAAACTCTCCATTAGGAGTTGAAACATTAAGAAAAGGAATGATGAGCTTCTGTTCTCTCCAAACAGCCTCAGCTCTGAGGTCAGAAAATGCGATGGGACCGTATTGGAAAGCACTGCTCTGAAGTTTCAATTCAGCATCTATGGAATCCAAAGGGCCCTGCACAAGACTCCCGAACTCAATTTTGCCTGATATGTCTTCTCCTCTGTTTAAAAATTTCTTCACACTTTCTCCATCTACACTCCCCTGAAAATCAAAATAAATGAATGGTTTTAAGAAATTCTCGATGCGGCCCGAACCAGAAATCTCGCTCTTTAATGCTTGAACCTTAAAATCGTTTATATGGATCCCTTTGGTATCCAGTTGTCCACTCAGGCTTATTTCATTAACAGGGAACCTGTTTTTTTTATGCTGCAGATAGCCTTCTTCGCTTATAGCCAGAGCCACTTTATGCTGGCTGTCATCAATCCAGGAAACTTGAACACCCAGCCATGAAAGCTGGAAGGCAAAGTCTTTTTCTTCATCTCTTAGGTCCACATGTGCATTTTCCAGTAACAGTTTTTTCACCACAATTTCAGGAAGGGAATGACCTGAAGATTCATTTATTGATGAATTTCTGGCAAAAGGCAGATTGTTTGAGCGGTCTTGATAAATGATAAAGCAAATTTTTGGCTGGATGACTGTGATCTCATTAAAATGCAGTTTTTTCTTCAAAATGAGTTTCAAGGGAATGTCTATTTTAACTTTTTGTGCTTGGAAAAACGGAGGATCCTCTGTTTTTGTCTTTTCTAAGGACTGCAGAGAAACATCCTTTAGCGAGAAGCTGAGCTGGAGCAGATTGTAATTTAGGGACCCTGCAGAAAACTGTACATTCTGTGTCCGTTCAATGTAACTTGAAGCATATCGCAAAACTCTTGACTTTACGAATCCTGTATGAAGCAATGCAAACAAACAGATAAGAAAAAAAACTCCCGCACCCGCCCCGATAAGAAACTTTTTCCTCAGGCTTTTTTTTGGTTTCTTTGATTTCATTATCTATTTTTAATCATTTCACTAAATTTGCCAGAATTATTAAATTTATGAACATATATGAGTTATGACCTTTTTATTCGGGATGAAATCTCTGCTCCCAAAAGATACACCAGAATGGAATAGTAGAACCAGAGAAGCAAAAGCACAATAGACCCAAGAGCTCCATAAATGAGAAAATAAAGTTCCACTCGAACAATATAAAGTCCAAAGATATTTTTCAAAATTTCCCACAGAACCGCTGCTATCACTCCCCCTGTAATGGCATTTTTGAAGCCAACTTTTTTGCGAGCCAAATAAGTATAAGATACAGCAAAAAATAGAGTTTCTATGCATAAATATATTAAAACCAGAAAATAATATGACTTTATAAAAGGAAGTTTTCCCAATTTTGCAGCAACAACCATAAATACATTTCCTGAGAAAAAAAGAAGAAGAAGAAGAAAAGATGTGAATAGAAAAAAAACAAAAGCCTTAAGATTTGATTTCCAACCTGCCTTGATTTTTTCAGTATCAAAAATAGCACTGATTGCAGTTTCCAGATGTGAAAACACTTTTAAAGCAAAATAAATCAAAATAAAAAAACTCACCACTGAAAAGACTTCACCGCTTTCCAGAATGTTTTGCAGGTTAGCCATGAAGGTGTCTTTCACAGAGGGAGGAAACAACTTGAGATAGGTGCTGATTTTTTTAATAGTGACCGCTTCTTCTGCAAAAAACGTGGAAAGGGAAATCAGCAGGACAAAAAAAGGAAAAAGAGAAAGAAACGCATAAAAAGACATTGCTGCAGCAAGGGTGAAAATATTCTTTTCTTTAAAGTGGTGGTATACTGCCTTTCCATTCTGTAAAAGATCATTTGCTGCTTTGAATTTCACCATTAATGATAATCCTCTCTATTGATAGTAGTTAATTTTTCAAATTTAAACAAGTTTGAGCTGACCTGAACCTCACCCATTTCTTGTTGACTGTGTTTGTTTTTTATGTGTATTATGGATTATAGATTCATTGGGGGAAAAATGAAAAAATCTCATTCTTTGTTTTTTTACCCATCATTTTACTAATTGGACTCCAAAGATGTATCCATCCTTCTGATTTGATAAACTTAGGTCTGGAAGAGCAGGGAAGAGGAAATCTGGACAAAGCGATCTCTCTGTATTCAAAAGCCATAAATATCTATCCTCAAAGCCATATCGTCTATTTCAACCGCGGCCTCTGCTGGATGAAAAAATCAAACAAACAAAAAGCTGAAAAGGATTTCAGAAGAGCCGTTGAACTTGACCCTTCTCTGCAAAAAATGATTCCCAACTGGGATCTGTTTTTCAATGTCACAGATTACCGCGAAAAGCACAAGATAAAAAACACCTTTACTTATGACTATCAGCTCATAAAAAAAGAAAAAGAATTAAAGGAAAATCGTATTCTCATTGAAGAAAACGGGATTAAAAAGCATGATGAAAACATCAGAAAACCATTTTATTTATTAATATTCTATCTAAAAAATTAGGTAAATAAGTAAACCGTACCCAATTATTTACCCAATTATTATACCCAATTATTAATAGAGGAATTTATTTTCTCCGACAGCTTTAATCATTTCTTCTATTTCCTTTAACAGGAGATCACGCCGCTTGAGCACTGCTTGGATTTCTTTATCAGTAAGATAAGGTCCCACCGCTTGTTTGATGACTTCAAAATTGAGAGATTTGAGCTTCAGGATAAATTCTCTGGGAAGCTGGCGGATCATTTTTTTTTCTTTGATCCCATCCTTTCCATACAAGAGATTCCGGGTATATTTTCTTTTGGATCTAAAGCTGCGGGAGTGATCTATAAGAATCATCCTCCAGTCCTTAGTGTAGCGGATGTTCTGCTGCGTGCGGTCTTCATTGGCGATAAGACAGTCAAAAGCTCTCATAAGATATTTTCTTCTATTCCAGGATAAAACATGAGATTTCGGGATATCAATCCCCTCTTCCATCCTGTCCAGATCACTCATCTCACTGGTGATCCACAGCTGAAGAGAGCCTCTCTTGCCGTTAAACTCTCTCTCCACAGTGGGAGGGATCATATGAAGGTCTAAAAGTTTATCCATCTCATATGCCGCGATCTCGTACTGCCAGCCCTCCAAAAAACCTTTTTGGATTCCAGAGGGATTTTTCCAGCATCCTGAGTTTTTCACATCTCCTTTTTTTAAATACAACCGGTAGGGTTTGGTCACACCTTCGCCAATATCTTCGGAACGCATGATTTCAGCTGTCTTTAAAAAATCTTCCCATTCAGCTCGATTGGCGATTTCCTTGGGAGTGAATTGAGAAAACAATAAATAGGTTTGGATTACTAGAATAACACTTAATAATGAAATAAGAACTTTTTTCTTCATCTTATCCCCTTCTGAAAAATTCA
>DASRVI010000125.1:0-11006 GCA_035655135.1 Acidobacteriota bacterium
GAGAGAGGCTGAATCATTTTTTTTGTTTTTATAATCTCTCTTAAAATCGTCTTTCAAATAACCAATTTTTAGTTTTTTTATGTCTTTATCTGGATTCCAATTAAAAGGATAGTCTATAACACTTAGGTCTTTGCCGTCTGGACCTTGAATAGCATTGAATACCAGGGCGCAGTCTTCAACGGTCCTGCAGAGAGGTCCGATTTTGTCCATACTCCAACTCAAGGCCATGGCGCCGTGCCGACTGACGCGACCGTATGTTGGCCTCAGTCCTGTCACGCCGCAGCGGGTGGAAGGGGATATTATAGACCCCAGGGTTTCTGTTCCAATAGAAAATCCGACCAGACCCGCAGCTGTGGCTGCTGCAGAGCCTGCAGAGGAACCGCTGGAACCCATCTCCACATTCCATGGATTTCGGGTTTTCCCATTAAACCATACATCGCCCATGGCCAGCGCTCCCATGGAAAGCTTGGCTACCAGTACAGCTCCGGATTGTTCTAATTTTTTTACCACAGTGGCATCTTCATCAAATATTTGATCCTTATAGGGGGTGGCTCCCCAAGTCGTTTTGATTCCTTTGGTGGAGAGCAAATCTTTGGCTCCCCACGGAATTCCATGCAGGGGTCCTTTGTAGATACCTGAAGAGATTTCTTGATCAGCCTTTTTAGCTTGTATGAGAGCCAATTCTTCTGTCAGAGTCACCACACATTTCAATAGAGGCCCATATTTTTTCAATCGCTCCAGATAGATCTTTGTCAGTTGGACGGAAGTTATTTTTTTTTGTTTTATTAGCTGGGATAAATCTGAAACAGGATAGAAAGCCAGTTGTTCCAAGTTTTCTGGGAGATGGATATCTTTATTATCAAGGTGGACGAATTCATTTTCATTGATCAAGGGCTTGTTTTGAGGTGTGATGGGATTAAAAATAAGAGGAAGGGGAATGTGGTTTTTTATTTTGGCTTTTCTTAAATCCATATAAGAATCTTTATTTCTTTCCAGGGAATCTATCATCATCTTTCTTTCTTTGGAAGTGAATTCAATTCCAATGACCTTTTCAGCTGCTTTAATGTTTTGAGATGAGATTCCCTTATCTTTTGTCAAAAAGAAAAAAATAACAGCTGCAGCCACAATAAAAATCACTGCCCATATCAGGATAAAATATTTTTTCATTTTCATGGCTCCTTGTTTACTTTTTTATTTTTTTCCCGTTTTTTACTAAAGTATTTATAGGCTATTAATCCTCCCAGAACAGATAGCACTAACCATATAAATTTCATTTGATTGTTTTCAAAATGGATAAATAGGTTTATAAGAAATCCCGCAGACACCAGAAAAGCAGTGATCATAAGAGAAATAGTGACCGGCATAAACAATAAAGACAAGCATCCGTTTTTTTCTTCTTCAGTATCTTTATAAATCTCTTTAAATTCTTCATCTTCTCCTGGTTTCCAGTAAGGAGAACCGCATTTTGGACAAACCTTTTTAGCCTCAGGAAAGAGGAAGTCGCAGTAGGGACATTTTTTCATTTTCAGGCGCTATTCAACGCTTATATCACAGTGAAAAATTCATGTCAATCAAGGCTCACCCTCTTATTCCTTAATGCTGTATTTTTATATATGGGAAGGGAAAGGCATGGGAGGAGGAATCCCCTATGAGGGCTGAGCGGGCATGGTTCCTCTTTAGAGGAGAGCGAAGCCCGAATGGGAGAGAGATTCCTCGCTGGGGAATCGAGCGGGTGACGGATTCCATGCCTTCCCTTCCTAATGAATTGAGAAAATCTTTTTTCTAAATAAAGCGATTTGAGATATACATGTAATTCTATTAGAATACCTTAAAGGAGAAATTTGAAGTGATCAAAGCGGTTATATCTGATATGGGAAATGTTATTCTGCCTTTTGATATTTCTCTGTTTTTGAGAAAAATTGCAGAATATTCTTCATTGAAGAAGGATGAAGTCATAAAGATACCGATTCTCCACTATGGATTGATTGAATCATTTTGTAAAGGAGAGATTTCTCCAAAAAAATATTATGATAGCATGAAAGAAATATTTAAGGCCGATATAAAATTCAAGGAGTTCAGAAAAATTTACTGTGATATTTTTTCTCTTGATAACTCAGTTTTAAAAACTCTTAACGAATTAAAAGATAAAACTAAATTGTTGCTTCTTTCAAATACCGACACTCTGCATTTCAATTTTATAAAGAAAAGATATCCTGAGATTTTAATTTTTGATGATTATATTCTTTCCTATGAAACAGGATGGGTTAAGCCAGAGGATGAGATATTCAGAGTGGCTTTAGAAAAGTCAGAGGAAAACCCTGAAAATATTGTGTTCATTGACGACAGGGAAGAGAACATTCAAGCTGCTGAGAAGACAGGTATGAAAACGATTCATTTTGATTCAAAAATGGATCTTAAAGTTGAGTTAGAAAAACTTGGAATATCTTCTTAGGCGGATTCAATAATCTAATGCAACACTCACATAAAAAAAGTAAAATGCGACAAAGGAGGAAATACTGTGAGGAATTGTAAGTAAACTTGCCTTCGCCTGGGGCCATCAAACTCACAGAAGAAAATTCCCTGCCATGTTCCCAATGCAAGATGTCCTTCTTGAATTATTATTTCGACTGACGAACCGATCAGGCTGGCCTTGATATGGGAAGGAGAATTTCCTTCTGCGTGGGTATAGGCTAGGGAATCCGGAACCATTTTTTTGAGGGCCATAAGAATGTCGTGCTTAACTGAAGGATCTGCGTTTTCGTTTATGGTAATCCCAGCTGTGGTATGCGGGACATAGACCATACACAAACCGTTTTTTATCCCTGAGGACTGAACAGTGTCTTGGATCTTGGAAGTAAGATCGATGAATTCTTCTTTTTGATTGGTTTTTATTTGTAATTTGTTCATTTTTTTAAGGTTATTTTAGCATAAATAATTTTTTTAAAAAAATTTATTTTTGTTCTTGACAATGAATCAAAACAGTTATAAGTTTGTAATATAGATACAATATTTAGTGTTTTTTAAGTCAGTTATATACAATATATGGGTTTTACTTGAGGATTTATTTTTTATGTGTTTAAAGAATGAAAGGAGGTTTTAATGACAGGGACAATCACCCGGATTAGAAAAAGAGATGGGAAAATAAGTGATTTTATTCAGGATAAGATCACCACAGCCATCTATAAAGCCATGGAATCCAAAGGGATTATGGATAGAAATGTGGCTAAAAGTGTCTCTGATATCGTGACGTTTGTGCTGGAAGATAAATTTGGCGGCTATACGGTCCCCTCCGTAGAACAAATACAGGATATTGTTGAAATGGTGCTGATGAAACAGGGATATCATGAGGTGGCTAAAGCCTATATTCTCTATCGCGATAGACATAAAGAAATTCGTGAGGCAAAGAAGATAGGAATAAATCTGGAAAGACTGATTAAAGATTATATAAATGAGTATGATTGGAAAGTCAGGGAAAACAGCAATGAAGGGGATATGAGTTTCTCGGGATTAAATGCCAGAATTTCCGGGGAAGTGTTGGCTAATTTCGCATTGAATCAGATTTATTCTGAGAAGGTGAAAAGAGCACACTTAATTGGAGATATACATATTCATGACCTTTCCTATCCTATAGTGGGTTACTGTGCTGGCTGGTCCATGGAAAATTTACTGAGAAAAGGATTTGGACATGTACCCAATCAAGTCCATTCATTTCCAGCAAAGCATATGGAGACTGCTACACTTCATATGGTCAATTTCATTGGGACAATGCAGGGAGAATTTGCCGGTGCCCAAGCGTTCTCCAGCGTAGATACATTTTTGGCTCCTTTTGTTAAAGAGGATGGGCTTGATTATGAAGCAGTCAAGCAGGACCTTCAAAAACTCATATTTGGGCTGAATGTCCCTTCCCGGTGGGGATGGCAGACACCTTTCTCAAACCTTACTTTTGACTGGACAGTCCCGGATGACATGAAAGACAAGAAAGTGGTGGTGGGAGGCGAAGAGAAAAATTCTACTTATGGTGAATATCAAAAAGAGATGGATATGATAAACAAAGCCTTTCTTGAGCTTATGATGGAGGGGGATCAAAAAGGACGTGTGTTTACTTTTCCTATCCCCACTTACAACCTGACTAAGGATTTTGATTGGGATTCTCCGGTGGCTGACCTTCTGTTTGAAGTGACAGCTAAGTATGGAATCCCGTATTTTCAAAATTATATAGGAACAGAGATGGATCCCGGAGACATAAGAGCTATGTGCTGTAGGTTGAACCTGGACCAGCGGGAATTAATGCAGAGGCCGGGAAATATGTGGGGTCCGGGTGATTCAACAGGTTCCATAGGTGTTGTGACTATAAATCTGAACAGGATAGGATATGAAGCGAGCAGCGAAGAGGAATTTTTCAGCCAGCTTAAACACATGATGGTGCTGGCCAAAGAATCTTTAGAGACAAAAAGAGAAGTGGTCAACAATACTTTGGAAAAAGGACTTATTCCTTATACCAAAGTCTACCTGGGGCATTTTGACAATCATTTTTCAACCATAGGTTTATTGGGAATGCATGAAGCCTGTCTTAATTTTCTAAAAAAAGGAATTCAGGAACCAGAAGCCAAGGAATTTACTAAAAGGGTTCTTGTTTTTATGAGAGATGTTCTTAAGGGCTTTCAGGAAGAGACTGGAAACCTTTTTAATCTGGAGGCCACTCCGGCAGAATCGACCTCATATCGGTTGGCCAGACTTGACAAGCAAAAATACATGAATATCAAAACTTCAGGAACAGATAAGCATCCTTTTTTAACCAACTCAACCCAGCTCAATGTGGATGCCACAAGAGACCTCTTTGATGCGGTGGATCATCAAAAGGACATACAGCCTTACTATACTGGAGGGACTATATTCCATTCTTTCCTTCCCGAAGCTGTGGATAAGGACGTCACAAAAAAATTAGTAAGAAAAATTGCTGAAACCAGGCTGCCTTATTTCAGCATAACACCGACATTCAGTATTTGTCCGAATCATGGCTATATTCCTGGAGAAAAGAGTGCATGTCCGAATTGTGGAGAAGTGACTGAAGTTTATTCCAGGATAGTGGGCTATCTCCGTCCTGTCTCTACTTGGAATGATGGGAAAAAGCAGGAGTTTAATGAAAGGAAAACGTTTGAGAAAGTAGGATAAGATGGAATACCTCATTTTTACGTATCCGAATTGTCCCAATTGTGAGTCCTTAAAAAAAGAGCTTGATCAAGCTGGATTAAAAGGCAAAGAATACAGCCTTGTCAACAGAGAAAGTAAGATTAAAATTAGAGATTATCTCAAAGTCATCAAACGCGATGAAAAGGGCGGGATCATCATTCCCACCCTCTTGATCGAAGAAGAGGGTAAAGTCAAAAAAGTCATAAACACCCCCCAGGAGCTTAGAAATTGGCTGCAATCAGAGGATTAGAGAAGTTCGCTCCTAAAGATTTTCCAGGTCATATTTCATGCACCATATTTGTGGGGGGATGTAATTTTCGATGTCCTTTTTGCCATAATTCTGACCTTGTTTTAAATCCAGGGGATGTTCCGGTCATACCTCAAGATTTTTTCTTGGATTTTATTGATTCCAGAAAAGATTGGTTAGATGCTGTGTGTGTGACTGGAGGCGAACCTCTGATGTACGAAGATATCACAGAACTGTTGGCTCTCATTAAGCAGAGAGGACTCCGGGTTAAGGTCGATACCAATGGTTCTTTTCCTAATCGATTAGAAGAAATCATAGAAAAAGGTCTTGTTGATTATGTGGCTATGGACATAAAAGCGATTTTAGGTAAATATTCTCTTGCTTCCGGAGTGGATGTCAATACCGATGATATTAAAAAGAGCATTGAGATTATCAATAATTCAAAAGTTGATACCATGTACAGAACAACGGTTGTGCCTGGCCTTATAGGCAGGAAAGATATTGAAGAAATAGGAAAGATGCTAAAAGGAAGTCCTTTGTTTCAGCTTCAGCAGTTTTCACCAAAAAATACTCTGGATAAGTCGTATAGAGACATTAAACCCTATCCCAAAGAGGAAATACAAGAGTATGCAAGAATCTCTGAAAAATACTTTTCAAAAGTCAACCTGGAAGGAATTTAAAATGAAGCTAAAAGTGAAGAGAATAAACAGAGAAGCAAAAATTCCTTCCAAGGGGCACAAAGGGGATGCAGGACTGGATTTGTTTTCTTGCCAGGAATGCAAACTGAATCCCTTTGAAGCCAAGCCCATTTCCACAGGAATCAAAGTGGCTATTCCAGAGGGTTATGCGGGACTTATTTGGGATAAAAGCGGTATTTCACTCAAATCTGTTCACAGGTTAGCTGGAGTGATTGATTCCGGATACAGGGGAGAGGTCAAAGTGGTTTTGGTTAATCTTGGAAAAAAGCCCTTTGTTATAGAGAAAGGAACGAAAATAGCCCAGATGCTTATTCAACCTGTTATGGAATTAGAGGTTGTGGAAGTCCAGAGTCTTGATGAGACCCCAAGAGGTGAAGGGGGATTTGGAAGCACTGGAAAGTATTGAGTGCCAATAAGCAGAAATTATATAATAAAAGAAGGGAATGATTTGTGCTTTTAAAAAATTTTTCACGAAAAAATATATTTGTCATTCTTTCCAAACCGAGTAATCCAGAGAACATAGGACTTGTTGCTAGAGGGATGAAGAATACAGGATTTAAAAATTTAAGGTTAATACTGGATCACCCTTTATCAGAAACTGCTTATAGGACGGCTGTGCATTCCAAAGAAATCTTAAGAAATGCAATCATATATTCTGACCTTTATGAAGCTGTCAAGGACCTGGAAATTGTGTTTGCAGCGGCAGCAAGGCATAGAAAAGATTTTACTTCTATAAATTTTAATGAGGCGGTGAAAAAGATAATGGGTTTTTCTTCCATAACAAAAATAGGTCTTGTTTTTGGAAATGAGAGGACTGGTTTGGTTTCAGATGAACTGCGCCATTCAAATTTCAGGTTTTCAATACCTCAGAAACAAGATCAGCCTTCATATAATCTTGCCTCAGCCGTACTCCTCACTCTATTCCAGATTTTTATTCAAGGAAGTTATCAGAAAAAACAAGAGGAAGACCCCCAACTGATGACAAGAAAAGAGCAGGAAGAATGTATTCAATTGATAATAAATAAGTTAGAAGATAGTAAATTTATCCATAACACCAACAGATCTCATGTCATTGATATGATGTATGACCTTTTTGGACGGCTGGAAATGAGTCATAAGGACAAAAGGCTGCTCCTGGCTGTTTTTTCAAAAGGAGTTGACGAGAGGGAAATGTCTTAAGCTTTTTTAAAAGAGTAAGCATTTCTAATTCAGTGATAGAGATTATAAGAATGATAAGGGGAAGGGGAAGGGATTCGTCATCCCTATACCCTCTCCCCTCAATAAACAATAAAAATTACGCTTATCACGGTTTTGGAAATGCTTTCTTTTAAAGACCTGGAATTTAGTTTTATTTTGGATTATAAAAAAAAGAGATAAAAAATTAAGGAGAGACCTTTGATTTCAAGCAAAAAAATCTTTTTAATATCTGTTTTTGTGATTGTTTTTTTTCTCACCATAAAAACCTTCGGCATGAAGGCAGCTTCCATGAGGGGTGTTGAAAACAACATCCAAGTCCAAATACTTTATGACAATACAGTTTATACAGATGGAACAAAATCAGACTGGGGCTTTTCTTGTCTTGTCACAGGATTAGAAAAAACCATTCTTTTTGATACAGGAACTCAGAGAAAAATCCTTTGGCACAATATCCACTTTCTTGATGTGGACATAAATGAAGTCGATTTGATTGTTCTTTCTCACGTCCATAGGGACCATACCGGTGGACTTGTTTCTGTTTTGGAAAAGGTGAAACAGGTGCTGGTTTACATACCTTCTTCGTTTCCTGACAGCTTTGTTAAAACCATTGAAGAGAATGGATCCACAGCTGTGAGAGTATCTGAACCCATGGAAATATGTCCCAATGTTTTATTGACCGGTGAGATGGGCACTTCCATCAAGGAACAGTCTTTGATAATAAAAACAGATCAAGGCGGCGTGTTGATTACAGGTTGCGCTCATCCCGGCATTGTTGATATTGTTGAAAGGGCGAAGAAAGTGTTAGATGGGGAGATCTATTTTGCCTTTGGGGGGTTTCACCTTATGTCAAAATCTGACAGCCAGGTTCATCAGATTATTGAAAGATTCAATGAGCTGGGGGTCACTATGTGTGGGGCCACTCACTGTACCGGAGACAAGGCTATAAGTTTTTTTAAAGAAGCTTATGGGGAAAATTATGTTACTATGGGAGTGGGAAGGGTCATTACTCTTAGGTAACAGCTGAGTGTAATTTCAGAGAAGCAATATATCGACCAGGTTAAAGATCCAGTTAATGATAAAAAGAGAAGCCAGAATTATCAAACCTTTATTTAAAATTTTTCCTGACCGGATTAAGAGATTTTCCTGATTAGCTTTCAATATTAAAGCGGTTCTATAGATGATTTGAAGAGAGAGATAAAAAAGAGTCAATATTCCCAACCGGTGGTACCTAAAACTGGCTTTCCATTGACCGTGAGCTCCTACCACTATGGAACGGCTCAGACCGCATCCAGTACATGGAAGACCCGTAAGATTATGGAAGGTGCAGATTTCAGGCATAGGCAGAGAGCCTAATTTTAAATAGGGAGTTTCCTTGGTTGGAGGTTTGAGAATAAAAGAACCTGCTATGATAAACAAACAGATAAATAAAACAATTAAATGAGGAGTCTCAGCAGGAATTTGTTTCAATTGAATGCATTTTTGACTTCAGGCTTTGTTAAGACCACCAGGCACCATATTCCGATGGGAAGTCCTATGATGCAGCAGGGGCTTATACAGGGTATCATGGCCAGGATGCTGGCAGTTAAAGCCAGGCCCCACTGTTCAAGTTCTTTCATTTTTAAAGCAGCGAAAATAATCAATCCCGCTACAATAATCCCTACAAAGGAGCTTCCTATGGCAAATGAGCCTTTAAATATTTCTTCGATATTGACAGGAAAATCATCAGGAATCTCAGAATAAAATCGCGGCATGCTTAAAAAACTTATGCCAATGACAAGGGAAATCAGAGTTCCTAAGGAAGATAAAGCCCCAATAATACCTGTGATGAGAAGTCCTATGGAAGGCCCGGATACTTGAATTTTTATATCTTTATCAGGTGCGGGTGTTTCTTTTTGGTTGTTCAAATTATTCTCCTTTCATTTTATATTCAAAAAATATTAAATCCCCCATTTTTGTCAACTAGAATAATTGGAATCAGAAAAATAGTCAATAAAAAAACGTCTAAAAAACCGTTTAAAGGTGAAGGACATGAGATTCGTCACCCGCTCGATTCCCTAGCGAGGAATTTCTCTCCCGATTGGGCTTCGCTCTCCTCTAAAGAGGAATCCTGCCCGCTCAGCCCTCACAAAAGATGTCTCATCTCATGCCCGCCTCCTTTTCCAAGGGGACATTTTAGCGTTGCAGTTGATGGGGACACTATTGATTTGTTATCATAACATTACAGAAAAAGATTGACGAAATGTCTATTTTGTTATATATAATTTTTATATAAAAATAAAATAAAGAAGGAGGAGTTTATGTCTAGGAGTTGGCTATTTGTTGTTGGTTTATTAACGGTAAGTATAATCTTCTCAAGCGTTTTTTGTTCTAAAGAAGAGGCTGTAAAATTTGATCTCTTGATAAAGAATGGAAAGATCGCCGATGGAACAGGAGAACCTTTGTTCGATGGTGACATTGGAATTAAAGGAGATACAATCGTAGAGATAGGAAATCTGGATGGAAAAGAGGCAAAGGAAATTATTGACGCCCAAGATATGGTTGTTTCTCCAGGCTTTATTGACATGCATAATCATAGCGATTATAACTTGGGTAATATAGATTCAAATGTCAACCTGAACTTTCTAACTCAAGGCGTCACTACAGTGGTAACAGGCAACTGCGGCGGATCGGTCTCCCTAAAAGTTGCAGAAACAAAAGCCAAATGGAAAGAGCAGGGTATTGGAACCAATGCTGTTTTTCTGGTTGGCTTCGGCACAATTAGAGAATCAGTGATGGGAGAGGAACCAAGAGAAGCTACAGATGAAGAAATCGAGAAGATGAGAGCCCTTCTCCGCCAGTCTATGGAGGAAGGAGCCTGGGGTATGAGTACAGGCTTAGAGTATATTCCCGATCGTTACAGCACCACAGAAGAAGTCATCTCAGTGGCTGAAATTATCAGCGATTTTGACGGAGGAATATATTCCTCCCACATGCGCGACGAGAATGACGATATAGTAGAAGCCATAAAGGAAACCATCAGAATCGGTGAAGAAGCAGGGATCCCAGTCAACGTTAGCCATTTTAAAGTGACGGGGAAACAAAACTGGGGATTGATGAAGGATGCGGTTAAGGAAATCAAGGATGCCAGGGCACGAGGAGTAAAAATTACTGCTGACCAGTATCCATATAATCAGTCAGCGCCTATTGGGCCTATCACATCTTTTGTTCGTGTGCCCAGGGACATGGAACCAATAGCAGGAATAAGAAAAAAAATGAGGGATCGAAACCTGGATGAGACAGAAAGAAAAAAATTGGAAACACAATACTTAGAGGAGCTGAAAAAAGCGCTTGCAGACAGGACAAAAAGGGAACAAATAAAGAAAATGACAGTGGAAGGTCTTCCCCATGCTCCGAGCGCTGTAGCCATGTGGGGCTGGGGTGATAATACAGTTGTAGTTTCCGATAAATATCCTCAATTCGTGGGAAAAAATTTCCTTGATATCTTCGAAGAGCAGGGAGGAGATCCTTTTGATATTGTGGTGGATTTTATACTAAATGATCCTGCCCTGCTATACTCAGGGGGATCTCAGTCGGAAGAGGATGTTCAATACGCAATGAAACAGGAATGGGTGATGCCATCATCTGACGGAAGTACATCGCCCATTCTTAAAGGAGATGAAAAGCCGAGCCGAGGA
>DASRVI010000126.1:0-2039 GCA_035655135.1 Acidobacteriota bacterium
TTCATTCCAATGTGTATGTGGCTCAATACACCGTGATAGAGGATGATGTATTTATAGGCCCAGGTACCATATTCACCAACGACCTTCATCCGGGCTGTCCCTATTCTAAGGAATGCATTAAAAACGCTCCCTACGTAAAAAAAGGAGCCCAAATAGGAGCCCGGGTGGTGATCAATCCTTTTGTGACCATTGGGGAGAAGGTTTTGGTCGGTTCTGGGAGTGTAGTGACCCGAGATATTCCAGACAACTGCCTGGCTTATGGAAATCCAGCCAAGGTCAAAAAGGACACCAAAGATATCAAGTGTGTTACTGATTTAACAGACTTTCCCTATCAAAAAAAAATAAAGGTTGATGATAGCCGTGAATAAAGTGCTGGTTGTCATGCTCTGCTACAACACAGACAAGCAGACAAGGTGTGTCCTCCAAAAATTTCCTTCTCAAAGAGACTATGATTTCTTAGTCATTAACGATGGTTCCACAGATAAAACCGCTGCCTTTATAAAAGAATACGCTGGAAAATGCGATTTCAGTTTAATAGAACACCCCCAAAACAAAGGAGTGGGAGGTGCCATCAAGTCCGGAATAAAATATGCACTCTCCAATGAGTATCAGCTGATGGCTCTTATGGCTGGAAATAATAAGGACGATCCTTTAGAAATACCTAAACTTCTGGATCCCATCATTCATCAAAATTACGATTATGTTCAGGGGTCCCGGTTTCTTAAAGGAGGAAGGTGGGATAATCTGCCTCCATTTCGCTACATTATGGTCAAGGTGCATGCCATTTTATTCACGCTTCTCACAGGAAAAAAATGCACAGATTCTCTCAACGGATTCAGAGCTTATAAGGTGAGCGTGTTTAAAGATCCCCGAATCAATGTATGGCAGGACTGGCTGGAAAAGTATGAACTGGAGACTTATCTTCACTATAAATTACTAAAGCTGGACTATAGATTCAAAGAAGTTCCTGTGTCCAAGATCTATCCATACAACCGCAGAAAATTCAAGTATTCCCATATAAGACCGGTCATTGATTGGTGGAGTATTCTCAATCCACTTCTTTTTTTGAGCCTAAAACTCAAAAGATAATCCACCTGAAATATTCATAAAAAAATAGCGATGTTTTTATTATTAATTTCATTTCAGCGATAAATAAATTTTTTTTAAGAACCAATATTCGAATATTTTTCTTGCGATGGTTTTTATTTTAATCGCTATTTTTTTACCTTACAGGTGAGCCGATCTTACTGCATCTGCTTCGTTACAGGGCATTCGTAGTGAAGGACCACGACTTTATGCCCTGCGCCTTGCATCTGCCGCAGCCTCGACTCGTGAATAATCCAGATTGGTTAATCAAAAAACTCTCTTATCTTTTTGACCACGTATCTGATTTGATCTCTGCTGAGCTCTGGGTATATGGGCAAAGAGAGTAATTCTTGGGCATATTTTTCAGTGATGGGGAAATCACCTTTTTTATATCCTAAGTCTAAAAAAGCTGGTTGAAGATGCACAGGCAGAGGATAATGAATGCCGCAGAGGATCCCATTGGTTTCTAAGTATTCCTTTAACTCGTTCCTCTTAGAAGTTCTGATAACATAAAGGTGATAGACATGTTTGCAGAGAGGGGCTTCTTCCGGAGTTATGACTTTGAAATCTGACAAAAGGTTGGTGTAAAGGTGAGCGGAACTTCGTCGACTTTCATTCCATTTATCCAGATAGGGCAGTTTGACCGAAAGAACTGCCGCTTGTAGAGTATCCAACCGGGAATTGTATCCCTTAATCTGATGATAATATTTTCTTTTTTGCCCGTATTCTCTCAACATACTTAATTTCTGATATAAGTTCTTATTTTGGGTGACCACCATTCCTCCATCTCCATAAGCTCCCAGGTTTTTAGCAGGATAAAAGCTGAAACATCCCAGATCTCCCCAGGAGCCTGCTTTTCTCCCTCTGTATTCAGATCCATGTGCCTGGCAGGCATCTTCAATGACTTTTAGGCTGTACTTATGGGCAATTTTTCTTATGGAATCCATGTTCGC
>DASRVI010000127.1:0-4920 GCA_035655135.1 Acidobacteriota bacterium
TTATTGGAAAAAACAGAAGAACTTGAACAATCCCAGGAAGAGGAAGAAGAAGAAGGAGAAGAAGAATGAGGCATTTAGTCAAACGTCATCGGTTAGGCAGAGACTCAGCTCAAAGAAAAGCACTTTTGCGAAGTCTTGTGACTTCATTTCTGGAAAAAGAGCGGATCAAGACTACTAAGGCTAAGGCAAAGGCGTTGAGACCCGTGGCTGAGAAAATGATCACTCTGGCTAAAAAAGGCTCTCTTCATGCGCGGAGAAAAGTTTTAAGAACTGTTTATAAAAAAGATGTGGTTAAGAAGCTTTTTGAAGATATAGGTCCCCGATTTGCAGAAAGACCCGGAGGGTATACACGAATCATTAAATTAGGGCCCAGAGATGGAGATGGGGCTGAAATGGCTGTTATTGAACTTATTGGATCTGAATTTAAGAAAAAGCCCAAGAAAAAGGAAAGGGCCGCGGAAAAAGCCAAAGCAGCTGCTCGAGCTAGAAAATAATCAGGATCATTTCTTATCAGTTACCCAAAGCTTTTGACCGGGATAGATTTTAGAATATTTAGTCAGTCCATTTAAATTTAAAAGATCGTTGAGTTTCATTCCAAATTGTCTCGCTATTTTATAAGGCGTGTCTCCTCTTCTTACTGTATAAAACAAAGCTCCTTCGGGTGTTCCGGATTGAATGACGAGCTTTTGCCCGACGTCCAGTCTAGTGCTGGATAAATTGTTTAAATTTTTTATATTCTGTATGGTTGTCCCAAAGGCATTGGCTATCAAGTAAAGAGAATCCCCTCGTCTGACTGTGTAAATGAGTTTATTGCCTTCTCTGGTTACATCTCTGGAGGAAACTGAAATATACCTTGACCCTGAGCTGCCTGGAACTTTCAATCTCTGCCCCGGTCGGATCAGGTATCTTCTATTCAATCCGTTCAATCGGGCAATAGAAGATAGGGAGGTTCCATATCTACTGGCAATTTCAGAGACAGTTTCTCCTCTTCTTACGTAATGAATAAAATAGGTGGCTTCTGGCGGAATCCAGCGCGGGAGTGAACTCACCACTGAAGTGGCTGTTTCCAATGTACCGTTAGGTATTTTAAGGCTGTATTTGCTGTCAGGAGTTGATTTATGTCTGAGTTCAGGATTGAGATCAGCGAGTTTTTCAGGGGGAAGCCCCATCTTTGTGGATAAAGAAGAAAGTTTAATGGGCCGATCAATGGTGATTTCTTGGCAGTCCGAAGGAGGATCTGGTTCTGGCAGGTCCATGTTATATTTTTCCGGATTATTCACAATAAGAACAGCGGCAATAAATCTGGGAACAAAACGTGATGTTTCTCTGGGAAGCATAGGATAAAGATCCCAAAAATTGTCAAGGTAGTTGATTCGCTGGTTTCTAATAATTCTTTGAACTCTGAACTCACCACAGTTATAGGCTGCCAGCGCTGTGGTCCAGTCGCCAAAATAGGAATGAAGTTCTTTTAAATACTGAATGGCAGCTCTGGTTGATTTTTCAGGATCCATTCTTTCGTCAATCCAGCGGTCTCGTTTAAGGCCGAATCTATAGCCCGTGGAAGAAATAAACTGCCATAAGCCGAGAGCTCTGGCTCGTGAATAAGCTCTGATTTTAAACCAGCTTTCAATCATGGGCATCCATGAGAGTTCTTGAGGCAGTCCTTCTTTCTTGAGTTCATTAAGGATCATTTCTCTGTATTGACCCGACCTTTTGTATGCTTCCTTAAAGAGCTTTTTTTCTTTTCCTGTGAAACTCTGGATTTCTTGGAGTACATATTTATTCTCAACCAATGGAATAGAGCCGTGATTTTCACCGAGAGCTCCAGTGCGGGAGGCATAGATTTCTTGTATTCTCTGAGCAATCAAAAGCCGCAGGTCATTTTTGTTCTGAATAAAGGGAGAATCAGGAGGGAGCTCTATATGGAGAATAAGTTCATAAGCATTATCCAGATAAGAGATGGCGTCATCAATATGACCTTGGTCCCAAGCCCACAGGGCTTCTCTGTAGATACCCATGGCTTCTTCAAGGGCTTGGGAAGGCTCCACTTCTTTTTCTACTATTACAGGCTCCTCTGTTTTTGATTCCTCTGGAACAGGTTCTTTTTGTTCTTCTTGAACAGCCCTTTGTTCTAATTCTTTTTCAGGCATTAATTTTTTTTCAGGTATTGTTTCTTCTTTTTTAATCTTATCTTCAGCCGGTTCTGATTGGTCCTGGACCAGAGGCTGCAGAGACGGCTCTGGTTGGATAGATTTTTTTGACCGGGAGGCACAGCTGAAAAAAAGAAGAGATGTGATGATAATGACAAAACCGTGAATTATTAGTTTTTTATGTCGCATGTAAATAGGGATAATTTATAGCATTCTTGCCTTTATGAGTCAAACTTAATTTTTATCCGCTTCGTTGCACCATCCACACCTGAATTTCATCTTTTTTTGTGCCAGGCCCAGGCTGTTTGAATGATGGTGTCTATATCCGAGTATCGGGGCTCCCATCCGAGCCGGTTTTGGGCTTTTTTTCTTGAAGCTACCAGAACAGCCACATCTCCTTTTCTTCTGGGTTTCTCTTTAAACGAGACTTTCTTCCCAGTGATTTGTTCGGTTTTTTTTAGAATTTCTCTGATTGAATAACCTTTGTTCGTTCCCAGATTGATGAACTCGCTTTTATTGGATTCCATGAGGTATTTAAGAGCCAAGACATGAGCTTCAGCCAGATCTGTGACATGAATGTAATCTCTTATGGCTGTGCCGTCTTTGGTGGGGAAATCAGTGCCGTATATTTCAAGGTTTCTGTTTTTGTGGAGAAGAGACAGCAAGATATTTGGTATGAGATGGGTTTCAGGATCATGCATCTCACCAAGTTCTGTGTCAGGATCTGCACCCGCGGCATTGAAATATCTGAGGGAGGCAAATTTAAGCCCATAGGCTCTGTTATAGTCTTGAAGAAAAGTTTCCACCATTTGTTTTGTCTTTCCGTAAGGATTCACAGGATTAAGCTGATGGGATTCACGTATAGGGATTTGCTTTGGGATGCCGTATACAGCGGCACTGGAGGAAAAAATAAAATATTTGACATCTGTTCGCAGCATAGCTTCCAGCAAGTTAAGACTGTTTATCAGATTGGCGGAATAGTATTTATGAGGATGGTTGTAAGACTCTCCCACTTGAATCAATGAAGCAAAATGAAAGACAGCTCTTATGGAGTGCTCTTTGAATGTTTGGATGATTGAATTTTTATTGGCCAGGTCTTTTTCAATGACTTTATAGGTTCCTTTGGGTATGAGCTCTCTTTTTCCTGAGGAAAAATTATCCAGTATGATGGTCTGGAAACCCTGTTTAATGAGGACTTTGGAGGTGTGAGAACCTATATAACCAGCTCCACCTGAAACGAGAATAGTCATTGGTTTGTCTTTTTTATTATTTCTTTTGCTTTTTCTAATCCCTGCTTTTTGGTCCTGAATTCATCATCAAGCTGGAATTGATAGAGTTTTTTTAAGATCCTTCCCATTTTAGGGCCTGGTTTGACTCCTAAATTCATAAGGTCTCTACCCATGATTATGGGTTGGATGCTTTCTTTGGAAACTTTAAGTTCTTTGAATTTATTCAGAAACCATTGGCTTTCTTTATCCAAACTTTTCACTGGTTTTTTATCTCTTCCCGCTCTATCTGCGGCATCCAGGACTGCAAGAAGTTCGATTTCTCCTTCCACATCAGCGGCTAACCGGTTAAAAGCTCTTTTTGTGACCACATCCCTGTTCTGCCATAATTCAGAGGCTCTGTGATGGCATCGAATAAGCTTCAAAACCGACTTTCTCAGGTCATATCCCTCTCTTGAATGTATCTTATACTGATCTAGAATCTTTTTGGTTATTTTTTCTCCTTTGATATCATGTCGGTTGTTAGTAATGACCATCCGGCCTTTTTTATATTCCCATTGAGCGGTTTCAGGTTTTCCTACATCATGGAAAAGAGCGGCTAACAGAAGGGCCAGTCTTTTTTGTCCTGTGATATTTTGGGTTTTAGCCAGCCTTATTGACTGATCCACAGTGATGAGGGTGTGTATCCATACAGTATGATGACCATAATCGTCTTTTTCAGGGTGGAAATTGGAGTCTTGGATGGAGAGAGTGAGCTTGTAAATGTCTGGGAAAAGCTGACGCAGAGCGTCTAATTTAAACATTTCTTCCAATCCTTTAGATGGAGAAGGGGAATTCAAAAGTATTTGAAACAGCTCTTCGTTTATTCTTTCTACGCTCAATCCTGAGAGGTCAATGCCTTTTGATATTTCATATATTGTTGGGTCCACTTTAAACTCCAGAGTGGATGCAAACCGGGCTGCCCTCAATACACGCAGAGGATCATCTGGAAAAGCGCGAGGATTGGTGAGCCGGAGTATTTTCTCTTCAATGTCTTTGACTCCGTTGAAATGATCTATCAACTTATTGTCTGATAGTCTGAGTGCTATGCTGTTGCAACGGAAATCACGTCTTAGGAGGTCCTGTTTAAGAGGGATTTCAGGATCAGCTTGTATGATAAAGTCTTTGTGGCCTCTTTTTTCCTTGGGCATTGGAGTATCTTTTCTTGGGAGAGCAATGTCATAAGTGGTGTTTTCTCTAACAAATTTTATGACCCCAAAGCTTTTCCCTACCAAATTTACTTTTCCATATTTTTTTAAAATCTGGATAATTTTTTCAGCAGGAATATGAGTTATGATCAGATCAACCATCCCACCATTTTTTTTTCTGTCCAGAAGTTTATCCCTGATATAGCCTCCTACCACAAAAATATTTTCTCCAAAATGATCAACAAAAAAATCTTTATGTTGAAAATCTGCTTGAATTTTTTTCATTGTTAATCAAGAATTCTGTTTGATAAAGGGATGATATAATAGAAACTTAAAGAAATCAAACATCCTGGTCAT
>DASRVI010000128.1:0-5664 GCA_035655135.1 Acidobacteriota bacterium
GCAAAAAACAACCTCAGTCAATATTTTTTAGTTGGGAAAGATGAGGATGGCGATCCGGCAGGAAGCAGATATCGCATAACGTATACATTAAAGAAGCAAGTAGGGAAATGGAAAGTCATTGGCGGGATGAGCTCCGTTATAAATGACAAAAAAGAATAAAAAGTAATAATTATATAATATTTTATTATATTTTATTATTATTATTATTTAACAATATAATTTTTTATTATATAATAATTATCGGGAAAAATGGATTATCAGAAAAAGTTGGGGGAGCTTTTAAGAAAAGAAAGAGAATCTCTGGATTTGACTCTAACAGAAGTGTCCAAAAAATTGAATTTCAACCATTATCAGACTTTGAGCAGCATTGAAGTAGGGGAGAGGCAGGTTAAAGCACGGGAGCTTGCCAAATTGGCTGAAATCTACGGTAGAGACATTGATTATTTTTTGAATTTGGGGACTTTAGAGGAAAAAACCCGAGTCCTCTGGAAAAGTCCGGAGGAAAGCACTCAAAAAAGCCTTCTAGAACGTCAGTTTCTTTTGATCTGCCGGAGTTATCAGAAACTTATTGAAATTTTGGGAGAAAATGAGCCAAAAAACACAGCGCTGAAATTCAAAATCAATAAACATGAACTGATTTCTAGTAGTGGATTTAAATATGTAGAAAACCTGGCTTCCCATTACAGCCATATTATGAATTTGGGATGCCGGCCAGCCTGTTCTTTACCTAAAATCTTAGAGGAAAAGATAGGCATCAAGATTATTTATCTTCCAATGGTGTCTGATATTTCACAAGGATGCACTATTGATCCTTACTTTGGAATGGCAGCTCTACTCAATGAAAATAATGCCCCCTGGAGGCGCTTATTTGACCTGTGCTGCGAGTTTTTTCATCTTTTGACCTGGAACCTCTTTAGAGAAGAAGAAATCTATCAGAATCAAAAAATAGGGGAGACCCGGGTTGAAAAATTAGCTGACATATTTGCTTCGGCGCTTCTTCTTCCGGAAAAAGAGCTCAGGTTTGAGTTTAAGAGGCAGATTCATGAGAAATCCATAACTTATCTTGATTTGGTCAATATTTCCCGGATTTTCAATGTTCCTCTTGAAGCTGTGCTCCTGAGATTGGTCAATATTGGTCTTCTGGATAAAGAAAAATTTCAAGAGGACCTTGAAAATGAAGATCTCCAAGATTTTGATAAGAAATACCGCCATTCTAAATGGGCTGAGATCACAAAGCCCCATCTCTCGGCCAGATACATATCCCTGGCCATCAAAGCGTACTTATCTGGGAAGATCAGCAAAGAAAAACTGGCTGATTATGTGGATGAGAGCTACAGCACGATTCATGCGTTCTTAAGAAAGTATGGTTATGAAGAAAATGAGGATTATTCCATTAAGTTTCGTTCAAAATGAGAATTATTCCTACTATACAACGTTTATATATCATGTGATTGAATTCAAGAAGGAAGAGGTTTTTTGGTGTTGAAAATTATAAGCTCTTGACAAATGATACTACTGATGGTATCAAAATCACATCATGAAAAAAGACCTTTCATATTATTTAAGTTTAGATTATCCAATTATGATAAATAAAGAAATTGATGAAGGCAAAACATATTATGTAGCTGAAATTCCTGACCTACCAGGCTGCGGCGCTCACGGGGAAACCATTGATAATGTCATGAAAAGCCTTTATGAAGCAAGACGGCTCTGGATCGAAGGTTCATATGAAAAAGGACTGGATATACCTGAACCTGTATCAGAAGATGAATTTAGTGGAAAATTTTTACTGCGTATTCCTCCTAAACTTCACATGGAATTATCAAAAAATGCTGAGAAAGAAAATATGAGCTTAAATCAATACATCAGAAATACTTTAGAAAGAAATCTCAATTTAGAAACTATGCTGAAAAGAATTGAATCTCTAGAGAGAAATGTTTCTGAAAATCGAAAATTATATATAAAAGATAAATCAAAGAATTAAAAATACCAAGACTTTTCCACAAGTGCACAAAATTTGAGCAATTTGGTTTTCCACAGCATGTGAAAACTCACAACCCCTTTATTATCAGCGATTTATCTATATGGGAAATAATGTGTCGCATAAGGTATATTATGTAAACTTTTATTTACCACTTCTTTTTTACTCTTTTTCTTTCAATTTTTCTAGCATCATCTCAAGCACTCTTATGATCTCTTCTTTTCTGACTCTTTGTTTTTTGAATTCTATTCTTACCCGACAATCCCTTTTTCCTTCAGGTTCATAATTATATATATATTTTTTTACTTTATGCCTTTTCGTTCCCTTTATTTCTCTAGATAATTTTCTTGTATCTTCTCTTTTTAACTCACGTTCTTTAATGGCATTTATGAGTCTTTCCATGTCATCTTCATTTTCTTGTTTTGAAATTTCTACTAAAGTTGATCTGCTTTTTATTCCATACTCATCACATAAATTTCTTATTTTATCCGGAATTCGGCTTATGCTGATTATTTCAGTGACTGTAGATCTAGCTTTTCCCAATCTTTTTGATATCTGTTCATGATTGTATCCATAATTTTCTGACAAATACTTCAATCCATCAGCTTCTTCAAACACATCTAAATCCACTCTTTGTAAATTTTCTATAAGTGATATTTCCATGGCTTCCATATCATTCACATTCATGACAATGCAAGGCACTGTTTCTAATCCTAATTTTTTTGAGGCCATGTATCTCCGCTCTCCGGCAATGATTTCATAGTTTCCGTCCTTGGGTCTCACTAAAATCGGCTCTAAAACGCCTCTTTCTTTGATTGAATTGACTAAATCATCCATTTCTCCCAATTCATTTCTTGCCTGATGGGGATTTGGAGATATGCTTCCTACTTTTAAGTATCTGATATTAGTTTCTTTAGCTCGGCTTGAAATAAGATCCACAAAATGATCATCATGTCTCATTTTTATTGAATCAGGAAGACCGGTTTTCCTATTTATTTTTGGCACGGTTCATAATCTCCTTTGCAATTTTTTTATATTGAATCGAACCAACAGACTTAGGAGCGAATGTAAATATTGATTCCTTATAGGCCGGACTTTCCTCTAATTTCACGCTTTTTGATATCACATTCTTAAAAACTTTATCACCAAATACACTTTTTATTCTTTTTTCTACGTCTTTTGAAATATTGGTTCTTTTATCATGAAGTGTAATCAATACCCCTAATATTTCAATGTTGTTGTTGGCCACTCTTTTGACTTTATCAATCGTTTCCAGCAAATCATCCGTTCCCTCTAAACATAGATACGATGACTGTATGGGAATGATCACTTTTTCAGCAGCAACCAGCGCATTCAATGTAATCAATCCCAATGTTGGAGGCGTGTCAATGATTATGAATTCGTATTTATTTTTTACGGTATCCAGAACATCCCTTAATTTATAGTGGGCATCAATATTCCCTATTAATGACGGTTCTAACTTAGCCATAGAAATTCTTGAAATGGCGATATCCAACCCCGGAACTGTTGATTTTTCAATAATTTCTTCAATACTGACGTGTTCATTTACCATAACATCATACAGAGATTTGTCATACTGGGTTATGTCTTTTATAAATGATATGGTGCAGTTTGCCTGAGGATCCGTGTCCACTAATAAAGTATTTTTTCCAGAAAAAGCTAGAGCCGCTGAGATATTCAAGGCAGAAGTGGTCTTCCCTACTCCGCCTTTTTGATTCGCAATGGTTATGATCAATTGAGTTTCCTTTTTCCGTTAAGCTCCTTTATGAAAATATACTATAATCATATCGTTTTCAAGCAAAAAAAATATTTTAATGTCGGCATGCCGACATTATTAACAAAAAAAGTCATAAAATGAACATATAATATGGCCTAACTCTATTAACATCAATATATTAGATTCATTACCAGCGTTACAATTCTCACAAAAAACTGAAACAAATCAAAAAATCAGAGGGATGAACTGTTATTCGCTTTTTTGTTTTTTCTTAGTGGAGATTTTGAACGGAATATAGAGGGGGCAGACTCCAAATAAGCTGGTCAGCAGAAAAATAACAGCGATGATCCCTAGAACAATCGTAGCTGTCCCTGTGATCTGGTTTGTCAAATAAAGCACAATAACAACCAGAGCCAGAACAGTCCGGATGATCCGGTCAACAAATCCCATATTTTTTTTCATGATCTCCTCCGTATAATAATTTATGTGATTTTTTATTTACATGCAACCTATTGATATCAAGTAAATTAGCCATATTTTTTCACCCGTTCTTTTATCCAGGGATAGGTGCGTTCAATGCCTTCTTTGATTGAATATTTCGACTTCCAACCAATAGAATGGATCCGGTCATTTTTAAAATACCTGGCCTGCACTCCCACCGGACCCTTAACGTGCTTGATTTTGATGTTTTTGCCTGCCACATCCGCAATGGTTTGGACCAGCTCATCCACGGTCACATATTCCTGGCGTCCGATATTGACCCCATTCTCAAGATCTGAATGCATGAGCAAAAGGATTCCATCCAGCATATCATCTATGTAAGTATAAGCCCTTAAAGCAGTTCCATCTCCCCAAACCTCAATCTGACCCCCATCTTTGGCTTCAGCGATTTTTCGGCACAAAGCAGCCGGAGCCTTTTCTCTTCCCCCTCTCCATGTCCCTTCCGGGCCATAGCAGTTCTGAAACCGGGCCAGCCTCACTTTCATTCCAAATCTTCTTCCATAAGCCATGGCCATGCGCTCTGAATAGAGCTTTTCCCATCCGTATTCATTATCAGGCAGAGCCGGATACGCATCCTCTTCGGAAAGCTCAGGTTCATCTTCTTCCTGGTCTCTATAAACACAGGCTGATGAGGAAAAAAAGTAGCGCTTCACCCCAGCTTTGGCACTGGAATGAACCATATGTATGTTTATGAGAGCCGAATTTCTCATGATTTCACATTCTGCCGATTGAATAAATCCCATGCCTCCCATGTCTGCAGCCAGTTGATAGACCTCATCAAAGGGCTTCAGCTGCCGGGATAGAACCGCTCTCTCGCAGTTTTCGGGCTCCCTTAAGTCCAGAATGATAAACTCATCCGCTTCTGTTTCAGAAAATTCAGGCTCTTTAAGGTCAACTCCTCTGACCCAATATCCCTTTTTTTTAAGTCTTTTTACCAAATGACTCCCAATAAAACCACCGGCTCCGCACACCAAAGCTTCTTTCATTATTTCCCTTCCTTTCCTGAATTATTCATTTTTTTTCCATTATGATTCCATGTCCCAATTCATAAAGATCGGGGATAGAGACTGGAAGTCTGCCGCTAAATCCGATTTCTCCAAACACAGCTCTAACCGCAGCTTTTTGTGCAAGCCCTGCTTTTCTGTACGCACACACATAGATATCCACATCCGGGAAATGCTTCAAGAAATAAGGGCTTCCAAAAGAGATCACCAGTAAAGGTATTTCATCCTCTGTGAGTTGATTGATAAGCTCAATATGCCTCTCATTCAACCCCACACTCCCCTTCCCTGAATAAAGCCGTGAAAAAAGTATGATGATGCGGGTATCCGCATCACAGGACTTTTCAACCGCATCCTTAATAAATTCATTCCCGGTCAAAGCATCCGCATAAAATTCCTGCACCTCAGGGCATCTTTTTTTGACTTCTTCAATAAAAACCTGC
>DASRVI010000129.1:0-2433 GCA_035655135.1 Acidobacteriota bacterium
GTGGCATTGTGTGCTGCATTGGCTGCCGCAGAGCATGGTGACGCTAGACGAGCTTTAGACCTCCTCCGTGTTGCAGGAGAATTGGCAGAACGGGAAGGTGCAACATGTGTTAACGAAGATAATGTGCGGCAGGCAGAAAAACGAGTGGAACACGATCGGATAGTTGAGGTTTTAGAAAATCTTCCAGTGCACTCCAAATTAGTCTTATGCAGTGTTTATCTCTTGGGTAAAACAAAAATTAATTACTCCATCACTGGCGATATTTATGGAATATATTGTGAACTCTGTGAGCAATCCGGTCTCTCACCGCTGACTCAGAGACGAGTAAGCGGCCTAATCAGCGAGTTAGATATGATAGGCTTATTAAATGCACGCGTTGTGAGCATGGGCCGGCATGGACGCACAAAAAAAATCCGTCTAGGCATAGGTCGCAGTCTTGTCAGAAAGGTTTTTACTGATAATGATCGATTTCAGGACTTGTTAGGCTATGTCCCCAGCTGTCTTAGTGGCATGTAATTCTCTTGAAGATTGGATTAAACATTCTTTTTTGACAGTATCACCAAGGTTCAGTGAAATCTATTGTTGAAATCTTAGATGTTTGAAGGTTCACTATAGGTACAATTCCTGGGGTGGGGACAAGCCCCATTTTTTGTTGAAAATCTGTTTGTTTTTGCCATGCCCCTGAATTCACAATAAGCGTTCCCCTATATCTATTACACTTCAGTACATGCACGTGCCCAGCATGAAAGATATCTGGTATCCTATCTATGACCATAAAATCACGTTTTTCTGGGGCAATTGGGGTTCTCTCGCCGTAAATGGGCGCAAGGTGCCTGCCCTGTAACAAAAACTTCATAGATTTGTCTGGGGTATCAAAACTGACGTTTGGGGCAACAGCTGCGATATCGTCCAAGCTCCGTCCGTGAAATAGTAATGTCTCTACTCCGTGAAGGCTGATTGTGGATGGGTTTCCAAGCGAATATACTTTCCGTGCTTCGTATAGCGGTTCTGCATAGTCTTTTGGTAGTGCCGGCTGCGGTAATGCCTTTCTACATGCATCGTGGTTGCCGGGGATAATTACTATTTCAATATATTCAGGAACCTGTTCGAGAAGTTTTGCGGCTTCCCTGTATTGTTCGTAAATATCCGTTATCTCTAGCCCTTCCAGTTGCCCTGGATATATTCCTATTCCGTCTACAATGTCACCTGCTATTACCAAATATTTAATGTGCCCCGCTATTTCTCTGAGTTTTCGGTTACCTCTTTCTCCTTTTAGCCAGCTTAGAAATCGATTGAATTCTTTTTCCATGAATTTTTTGCTTCCAACATGAAGATCTGACATTAAAGCTGCATAAACTGGGATTGAGGCTTTGTGGGGTGTCTTCTGTGGAAGCTCTGGTAGAATGAAATCTTTTGCGATGATCAGGTCGTTGTTTCCTTTTATTGCCTTTACGCAGATAACTTGATCTAAGAGTATGGCTCGGGCTTTTTCTATAATTTCTTTGCTTAAGTTTGGAGATACAAGTACGGTGGCGCTTGATTCTAGGTCCTCGATTTTCACGAAGAGTCTTTCTTTAGCTTCCCTTTTTTCCGTAACCATGCCAATAATATTAATTTTCGATTTGGTCGGCGCCTTCAATGCAACCGATATAGGTACAGCACTTCTTGTATCCATTCTTTTTCTAAGAATTTTTTTTAATCTTTCAAATCTATCTTGAAAATATTCCAGATACTCCGTGATGGATCCTGTTGTACATATTTGTTTTGTTGGATCCACAACAATTTTCAGTTCATCGTCAACATCTTTAGCGTATGGCCTAAAACTATTTCCTGATTCAGAAGTAGTTGATATTGAATCGCTTTGAAGAGTTTTTTCTTCTTTAACACAAGGCTCTTTTTTCATAGCCTCCAGAAAGACCCGGTCTATAAACAGAGGTTTTTGAGGCAAATCCCTGATTTTCCTGACAGCTCCTTCCATTAAAGAGAGCGGATCCTCTGTTTTAGCTACTTTATTTAAGAATTCGAAAGCTTCTTTGTCTAGTTGGTATCCAGATGATATTGTGAAGGAAACGGCTTTTTGTAGCCTTTCGCCTTCACTCATATTCTTTTTCCTCGTTTGATTCCCTCTGTTGAAACCGTAATATGTGCTTTGCATCCCTATTAATTCTGCTCTTTTATATTTGGCAAAAGCTCTTTTTCTGAAGTTTTACTTCAATTGAAAGCGTCTATACTTGTTAAGACAGTTTTCTATGATTCAGATACTTCTTGGTTAACTCTTAATAACACGTTCCGCTTTAAACTAATTCAATATTTGCTTGAGGATTCAGAGATGGACCTCCGAAAGATTCAAAGAACAAGTGGCGGAACCTTTTTCGTATGCCTCCCTAAAAATTGGGCTGAACGAAACGGACTTGATCGTGGAACTGTTGTTTC
>DASRVI010000130.1:0-2027 GCA_035655135.1 Acidobacteriota bacterium
CCATCACCAATTTAAAAATATATCCCAAGATCTGGGAAAGCTTTTGGACAAAGCGACTTTAGCTGGACTTTGGGCCCCTATTATTTGTTTGGAAAATAAACATAAAGCTCATGAATATTATCCTGGGCTAATCAACGACAGTCCTGATTTTCTTCAGAAATATGGAATCACCCATGTGTTCACCACCACCATCTATGGGGAGAATGAAAATTTTGAAAGAAATTTTCCTGGGGCAATGAACAAGGCTCACCTATTAGCCCTCTATCATGTGTGGAGAACTCAAGTTCTCCTCTATCAAATCCATCCCTTACCTTCACCAAAAAAAGGAGGGATTTATGAAGCTGAACTGTTTACTCAAAAAGGAAATATTCCTCGCTATGATAAGGATGCCTCACAAAAATTAGCTGTCTTCAGCCCATCTAAAAAATCTCATTTTGTCATTCAGATTCCTACACAAAAATCCTATCTTCCTGGGAAATATATGATTACTTATAGAATCAGAACAAAAGAAATATATAACAAAAAAGATAGATGGGCTCGATTAGATGTCATCTCTGCAGAGAGGCGTCATCTATTTGGCTATAAAGAACTTTATCCTTCAGATATAAATAAGGATAGTTATAAAAATTTTTATTTAAAGGTTACTATACCCAGGACTCAAAAGTTGAAAATTCGGGTCTATTCTACCGGTTCAGCTTCATTCTGGGTGGATTGGGTTAAAATAGAAAAAATGAACTAAAACTTAAAAATCACATCTTTTAAAAAAAAGAAAAGTCTGTATTTACAGATATTTTTATCTTGTGTTAAATTTTGATTTTAGGTAATATACCTGGACTATTCAAGAGTCAAGATTATAAGCTTAATGAAATTCAGGTGTGGCTGAATTTCGGTAAGGAATTTTCCTAAAAAATGAATAATAAGAGGAAAGAAAAACTGGTTTTAAATGGATGAAGCTGAAAAAATCTATTACGCCTTATTTAAAAAAGAAATACCCCTGAAGTTAAAGAGACATTTTCATGAAGCGGCATCTCGGTTATTCACTTCTTATTCTCGGGAAAGAAAAGAAGAATGCCGAAGAGCTCTAGTTGAAGTAACAGATATAGAGGCCCTAGAGTTGGCTGCGCGGATTCACAACAAATTACCCTTACTGGTTTCCAAATTCAGATTAATGGTCTATCTATCGGAAACTCTTCCTCAAAACATAAATTACTTCTTGAATCTCCAGGATAAAAAATTCAAGGGTAAAGGCATTGTTTTTTTCAGTGGATTAAGATCATTAATTAAATATATAAAAGGAATATTTCTTTTAAAAAAAATCTATGTTTGATGTGATTATTGTTGGGTCAGGGGCTTCAGGAACAGCCGCTGCTTTGCGCTTTGCAGACCGAGGTATAAAGCCCTGCCTTCTGGATATAGGAATGGAACCTCCTCAGAGAAAGAATGAACTTATGAATTTATATGCTTACCGCAGTAAGAAAGACTGTTTTACTTTAATGATTGGAGATGACTTTGAGGGATTAAACAACCTGAATCCTCAAAATAAACTTCTACCATGTAAATTGACCACACCCCAGATGAGATATGTGGTTGAACGTTCAGAGGAGTATTCTCCAGTTGAAGAGAAAAATTTCAACCTTATCCAGAGTTTTGCTCAGGGAGGCCTGGCTAGTGCGTGGGGAGCGGGAGTTTATCGATACACAGATAGAGAGTTGGAAAAATTTCCCATTAAAGAACCTGATTTAAATCCCTATTACCAACGTTTAAATCAGGAAATGGGAATAAGCGGTGAAAATGACGACCTGACTCCTTATTTTGGTCACGATAATGATCTTCAACCACCTCTAAAACTATCCTTAAACGCTTCCTTAATTATGAAGAAATACCAAAAACGGAGGTTATCACTCAATCAAAAAGGAATTTTTTTAGGCCGCCCTCGTTTAGCGGTGCTTTCACAAGAAAAAAACGGAAGAAGTAGCTGTCGTTACCTTAACCTTGAATTCTGGCAACCCGAGCTTTCTTCTATTTAC
>DASRVI010000131.1:0-6557 GCA_035655135.1 Acidobacteriota bacterium
ATAGTCAAAGATTTTAAGAACTATTCAAAAGCTTACTATGCTGTATCTCCCAGCCTAAAGCTAGGTATAGGTCATGGGAACAATTCAGGATATGCGGCTATGAATGTGGCAGTGTGCTTGGGAGCCAACCCCATCTACCTTCTAGGGTTTGACATGAAAGAATCAGATGGCAAAAGACACTTCCATGATGGCCACCCCAAAAAACAGCCAGCCAAAGTCCTTGATAATTTCAAGATTAGCTTTAGAAGGGCAAAGCCTCGGCTTAAAAAATTAGGAGTTGAAGTCATAAATGTGGTGGTTCAGGATCCAAGCCAGACAGCCCTTAAAGCCTACCCCATTAAAACAGTAAAGGAAATACTTGGAAAATGATAACAGCAATTACCCCCACAGGTGACAGGCCATTAGCATTTAGGCTATGCCAACAATGGATGAGACACCAGACTTTAAAAGCAGATCAATGGATTGTTGTCGATGATGGCAAGAAACCTTTAACAAAAACTAAAGGCTTTGATTACATTCGGAGAGAACCAAAAAAAAGCGACCCTAAATTTACCCTCATTGAGAATCTTAAAATTGCTATGCCTTATATTAAAGGAAATAAGATTCTGATAATTGAGGACGATGAATATTACAGCCCCTATTATATCGAGACTATGTCAAAACACCTTTCAAAACACGAGGTTGTCGGTATTGGAAACAGCAAATATTATCATTTACCATCCGGTGGCAATTTCACAATTGGAAATATGAAGCATGCTTCACTTGCAGAGACAGGCTTCAGGCGTTCTTTTTTATCAACGTTTAAAGAATTATTAAATCAGAATAATGTATACATTGATGTTGTTTTATGGAGGAAAGCCAATGGGTTCATTTTCACTGATTCTAAAAAAAATCCATTATACCTAGGAATAAAAGGTTTGGCTGGCCGTAGGGGGATTGGAAGGGGCCATGACCCATTATTGTATAAAAAATTCCCTCCTGATATTTCTCGATCAAAACTTAAAAAATGGATACCTAAAGATTACCAAATTTATATGGACGTAATTAAAGGCAGTTTGACTGATAAAAATTGCGAGGATTATTTTGCCTGATATAACAGGAATTACAGTCTGTCATAATACGAAGAAGTTAATAGAACGGGCCTATACTTCTGTAAGAAAATTTCATCCAGATATGCTGATTATTATTATTGATGGTTCTGACCCTAAGGATCCGTGTGCCGTTTATGTCAGAACTCTAGCCTCCAATAAAACGACTGTTATCTCGCTCGGCTATAACATTGGACATGGGAAAGGTATGGACTTAGGAATCAAAAAAGCCAAGACAAAATATGTTTTGATATTCGACTCTGATACAGAGATGTTGAAATCCCCTGTAAATCAGATGTTGGGAATGATGGAAGAGGATACTTTTGGCGTTGGCTTCATACAAAGAACTGCACTGGATGGTTATGATTATGGGGTGAAACCTCGGCACAAAGGACAAGAATCAATGCCTTATCTTCATCCCTATTTTCAGTTGATAAATACCCAGAACTATAAAAAGTATCATCCTTATGTACATCATGGAGCCCCGTGTTATTTGACGATGAAAGATATTTACAAGAGAGGATTATCCGAAAAAATCTTAAAAGAATTTCCAGGATTAGGACATTCAGCAAGTCAAGGTTTTAACTGGGAGGGGAAACCCAAAGAATATATAAGACATGATACAAGGGGAACTCGGAATGAAAGGAAAAGACGACATCAACCAGAAATAGTTCAAGGATGGACTTATAGATGAAAACTATAGCTTTCATAACTCGTGTGCATCCTGCAAGACCGAATATGTTGAGGACATGCAAAGAATCTGTGAAAAAACAAACATGTGATGATTATTTACATATTCTTCACAGGAACGATAATACCGAAAGCGGTTATGGGGTTTCAAAAGCTAACTTAGCAATGAAAAAAGTCAGGCCCATAAATGCACAATATGTCATGGTACTCGATGATGATGATATGTTAATAGATCGGGATTTTGTTAAGACAATTAAGAAAGAAACAGAAACGAATAAACCTGAAATAATCTTTTTTAAAGGAATAATAAATGAACGTTGGACATATCCAAAACCAAACATTTGGGGTAAGGCTCCTAAATTTGCGCTTATTGCCTCTTTCTGTTTTGCAGTAAGGAGAGACATATGGATGGCGAATATTCATGAATTTGGGAAGCCTACAATGGCTGGAGTCGGAGGAGATTTTAGTTTCATTTCTGCATGTTACAAGAGGACAAAAAATCACCTCTGGCTCGATCGTATAGTTGCCAAAACACAGAAGAAACAGGGTCGAGGCAAAGGGGAAAGGGGTCATGCCTAAAGTATCTATTGTTCTTGTAACTTATAGGCGGAAAGTTAATTTAGAAAGGATCCTTAAAGAGTGGCTCAAGCAAACCCCTGATGTTTGGTTATGTGATTGTGGGGTGAATTTTAAAACAGAACTCCCAATAAAAATAATAAAATTTAACCCTGATCCTGGCAATAAGGCTCGTCATGCTGCAGCACTTTTAACCAGTGGTGATTATGTGATAAAGGCTGATGACGATTTTCTACCTAAGCCTGGACTTATAAATGATTTCATTAAAAACTGGAATCAAAATAAAAATGGAATATTAGGATTGCATGGAAGAAAATTTAAAGGTAAAAGTTATTATAAGAATACTCAAGTTTATGTGGCTGATAAAATAAACAAAACAACTGAAGTCGATTTTGTTGGAATTTGTACATTCACATCAAGAAATAATCTTGCCTTTGATCTCAAGGGATGCAAGAGTCCGATTGAGGATTTATTCTGGCAGATGAAGGCTTTTCCTCATATCAAAAAATGGGTTATTCCTTCTAAGAATTTTAAAAAGTTACCAGAGAGTAATGATAAAGAATGCCTTTTTTATAATCTTGAAGCAAGGAAAGTTAGAGAGAATTTCTATCAGAAATATTATGAAATGAGTTTAATAAAATGAATGCTAAAAAATACATAGAACACTGGGAGAAAAATAAAGTATGGACACATCTGAAATGGCCAAAACATCAGAATAGATTCAAAACAATTGCATCTTTTCTTAAGGGGGAAACCTTTATAGATATTGGCTGTGCTTATGGCCATTCAACATATTGGTTGAAAAAATTTAGAGACGGAAAATGGGCAGGATTAGATTTTTCTAAAAAAGCAATCAAAATAGCAAAGGAATATTTTAAAGAAATGAACTTTTTTTATCTTGAGAATATAGAAAACCTAAAGGGTTTTATGCAATTTGATGGAGTAGTCTGTTCTGAAGTTATAGAACACGTAGAAGATGATGTAAGTTTAGTTGAGGGTTTGCTTGGGATAACAAAGAAAATTCTAGTAATCACAACTCCTTGCGTCAAAATAGATGATCCTGGTCATTTGAGACTCTACACTGAAGAAATGCTCCATAATTTATTTAAAGAGACTAATCACAAGGTTTATAAAAGGCGCCCCTTCTGGTATGTGGTAGTGAGGAAAGATGAATAAAATTAATGCCAAAAAATTACTTTTTACAGTCGCTGATGTGTTAGAAAAATTAGAAATTGAATATTTGCTTTATGGGGGAACATTTTTAGGTGCTGTTAGGGAAAAAGATTTTATACCTATTGACCGTGATATTGATTTGGCTATTTTGCAAGAAAGCCTTGCCCCTAAGGCCAAAAAAATTGCTTTGGAATTAAGAAACAAAGGAGTAAAGACTGAAATTATAGATCATCGGCATAAGGCAGGATGGGATGGGACAGTTTATGCAATAAAATTCAATGGTTTTAATGAACACGGGGATTTATCAGGATTTATGAAAATCAAAAGAAAAAGAGCTATTCCTTCTCATGCGGGTAGTTTTTGGCTTGTACATACCGCAAGATTTTTAGAAGAATTGGGTTATATTGAATTCTATGGACGAATGTTTAAATGTCCAAAAGATGTTGATGGATTTCTGACTGAAAAATATGGTGATTGGAGGACTCCTCATAAGAGATTTTATAACGTCTCTAAATCAACTTGTAGGAAAACGGAGTCCTGGGTAAGGGAAAACTTAATATGATAATAGGATATACAACCGGAGTTTTTGACTTATTCCATATCGGGCATCTAAATATCTTGAGAAGCGCAAAGTCTATGTGTGACAGATTATTAGTAGGGGTATCTACAGATGAATTGGTGTTTCACTATAAGAAGAAACGTCCAATTATTCCATTTAGAGAACGGATTGAAATTGTGCGTTCAATTAGTTTTGTTGACTGTGCGATAAGAAGGGAAATAAGAGATAAATACGAAGAATGGAAGCAGTTTAAATTTGACATTACTTTTGTTGGTAATGACTGGTATCAAGATGAGAATTGGGAAAGATGGGAAAAAGAGCTCTTAAATTTAGGTGTTAAGATTATTTATTTTCCAAATACCCCAAATCAATCAACAACTAAAATAGTAGAAACGATAGGGGGACTATAACTTTGACATTTGAACAGATTAAATCAAATATCACTGTTGGAGGCTTGTAAAGATTATGACTGTATCGCATATGTTTCCTGATGAGGTTGACTTGGTACTTGAAACCCCGGGAGCCTGGGGTGAAACGTCAGTGAGTGTGGATAAAAACATACCCTGCCGGATAGAATATGGCAACCGCTTGGTAAGAAACGCTGAGGGGGAACAGGTGGTAAGCCACGCTCTTATTTTTTTTAGCCCCAAACAGATCATAAAACAGACCACCAAGATAAGAATTTCAGGGGACTCTTATGATCACCCCATAATAAAAATTGCTAAACCTAAGGATATGAAAAAGGAACACCACCAGGAGGTGGATATCCGATGAAAAATGGATGTAAGTTTCAAGTAGATTATTCAGACTTTGATAATAAGTTTGATGATGTCACTAAACGCCAGATTCCCAGGCGTGGTCATAAAGCCTTAGGGAAAGTGGGGGTTAGAATTATATCTGATGGTATAGAAGAAGAGCCCAGGGCCCCCCATAAAACCGGACTGCTCTGGAGGAGCAAGGTGGTCAATATATGGTTGGATAAATTTACCTTGGAAGTGGGGTTTAATACAGAGTATGCAGCGGCGGTCCATGAGATGCCGTCAAGTTATGAGTTTACACTCCCTGGTTCAGGGCCAAAATTCCTGGAGAGTAAAATTACAAAAAATAGAGATAAATACATAGCCATGCTGGCTGAGGAGTTGAGAGGATGAAAGTAAAAGAGACTCCGAGGAATGTCCATGCTTAAAGAAATAACCACTTTTATCCTGGATGAAGGCCTGGGACCACCCTGGGTAAGAGATGCTAATTTCTTTGCAGGGCACATTCCTGCTAGGAATATAAATGATGTCAAGCCCCCACCCAGGATTATGGCGATCTTAGAAAATGCCACTCCAGCTACTGATCTGTACTTAAAAGATAAGATAGATAAGCCCATACAAATATGGAACCGAGCTAAGACGTATTTTACAGCTCGAAACGATGCTTTAGAGATTTATAATTTTTTACATTTTCTGGATCAGGTGTCAGGCTGGTTTGATCTTCCAGATCTAGGAAACGGAGTTTATACCGTTTTGGTGGTTCAGGCAGATGCGAAACCAACACCTATTGCCAACCCAGGTGAAGATGGGCTGTATGTTTTTTCAACCAACTATACCTGGAAGACTATGCAGGATTAGGAGAATGAATTGAAACGTTAAATGAGAGTTGGGGAGGAGATTGAGCCTCCTCCCCTGGCTCTTACAATCGGAGGCAACTTGGTAGATGCTAGGAAGCCGATTTTATCGAGCCTTTTCTATTCTACTCCATATTGCCTCCGAAATAAATAAAGGAGGCAAAAATGCCACAATTACCAATGGGAGACATTAATGCGGCAGAGATAGTATGGGACAACCAAGGAGTGAAAACTTCTCTGAGTCCACACTATGGAACAGCTAGTTTAGCTGGCGATGAAACCATTAATCCTGTAGAGGAAGAAGATTTTGGTGATGCCCCTGTAGATGCTGTTAGGGGTGGGATGACGGTGACTCTTACAGTTCCGATGGCACGATCTACTCTGGCACAACTGGCAGTGGTGCTGGGAGGTACGGTTGATGGAGATGAAGTTAATATACCAAATATGGCCGGACAAGCTATGAGAGAAAACGCAAAAGAGATAGCCATCAAACGCAGATTAGAAGGAACACCAGATGAAACTTCGTCACAATGGATAATACTTTATCACTGCTCTTACAGAAGGGCTTTTGAACTAGCCTATGATCGGTCCACACAGAAAGTATTCAACGTGGAATTTACAGTATTCGTATCTCAGATTTCAGGTCAGGTTGGGGATTTTGGAACTGTAGGGAAAAACGCCTAAGGAGTGATAGATGCCAAAGATATCTATTAATTCAAAAAAGAGTTTATTTGAGCCTATAGAGATTGAAATAGACGGTGAGACTTACTCCATTGAAAAAGTAGACCGCGATTTATTTAAAAAAATAAACCCCTTAGAGCCTAAAAAGAATGCTAGTCTTCCGAAACAGGTAGAGGCT
>DASRVI010000132.1:0-5030 GCA_035655135.1 Acidobacteriota bacterium
TATTTTTTATGAATCCAAAAAAAATAATTCATATATTGGAAGTCAGAATAAAATCTCTACAGAAAAAATATTTCAAAACTATTTTTTAAATAAAGGTTTTACTAATGGGGAAATCGAAATTCCTGAACTCAATGTCAAAATTACCCTCAAAGAAAATCAATTTGTTAAAAAAGAAGAAAATGTAGGGGATGTTTGTGAGCAGATTAAAGTCATTAGGAATCATTTTGGCCTTCCGGATCAAAATTCAGAGTGTATTCAGGGTTATGGATGGTGCGGATTTTTAAAAGCTGAATGTTTGGGAAAAACAGCCTATGGTTATATTATTTTGATCAAAAAAGATTTGAATGAAGTAAGCCGGGTTTATACTGTGGGCCATGAAAGTGGTCATTTTTTATGGTATGTCAATGAGCAAGAATTGATTTATCAAAAATTTAAAAAACCCAATCTTGTGAAGTCCCAGGTTCATTCTGATTGTGATTTTGCTGTTTTATGCGGCTGGGCAGCTGTAAAAATGGTTGGGTATAATTTAGATGATTGTTTGATCATCAATATCCATAATCCAGAAAAAGAAAAGAGGTCAGACGATTTAAAAAATTTCGTTAAGAATCACTTGATGGAAGAAGGAAAGAGAGAGAAAGATAATGCCGAAGAGGGGACTCGAACCCCTACGAGCTAACGCTCACATGGCCCTCAACCATGCGTGTCTACCAAATTCCACCACTTCGGCTAAAGATGGCATCCAAAATAGATCTGATTATTTCTTTTCTGGATCAGAGGTGTCTTTCTTTTCTTCTTTTTTCTTTTCTTGTTTTGATGTTTCTTTAGCCTGAGCTGATTTTTGACCTTCTTCTTCAGTGGTCTCAGTAACAGCTGCTTTTTCTCCAGAAAGCACGGATCTTCCTGTCTGAGATGACATGATCCAAAGTCCCAGCGAAGTCAACATAAAAATAACAGCACAGGCTGTGGTCACTCTAGAGAGAAGAGTTTGACCTCCTCTGGGGCCGAATGTGGACTGGCTTCCAGCTCCTCCAAAAGCACCAGCTAAATCAGCAGCCTTTCCAGACTGGAGAAGCACAGCAATGATCAGAACCAAACTCACAACAACATGAATTATAGTGATTAAAGTACCCATTTTTATTTTTCTTTATACGCTTTTTTAGCCTCTTTTATAATGTCAACAAAGGAGTCTGCTTTAAGAGAAGCACCTCCTATGAGAGCTCCGTTTATGTTTTTTTCTTTGATCAAAGAAAATGCGTTTTTTGGCTTAACAGAGCCACCATAAAGTATTATAGCACAGGAAGAAGTTTCTTTTCCAACCATTTCTGTCAATTGGTTCCTTATAAAGGCATGGACTTCTTCAGCCTGTTCTGGAGTGGCTGTTCGTCCAGTGCCTATGGCCCATATCGGTTCATAGGCTATAATGACATTTTCAATCTGATCTGCTTCAAGATCTTTTAAGCCTTGATTGACTTGTTTTTTTATTTTGTTAAAAGTTTCATTGTTTTCTCTTTCTTCAAGAGACTCTCCTAGACACATAATAGGGAATAATCCAGCATTTAAAGCCGCTTTTATTTTTTTGTTGACATGTTCATCAGTATCCCCGAAATACTGTCTTCTTTCTGAATGTCCTACCACCACAAAATCACATCCTGCATCTTTAATCATGGAAGGGGCAATTTCTCCTGTATAAGCTCCGCTTTCTTCCCAAAATACATCCTGGGCTCCAGTGAGAATTTGACTTTTGGAAAGCACTTTTTTTACTTCACTCAAAGCTGTAAATGGAGGAATAATCACAATTTCAGCTTCCTTTTCTTTTTTGACTTTTTTATGGATATTTTTAGTTAACTGAACAGCCTCAGAAATTGTTTTATGGAGCTTCCAATTTCCTGCTATGAATGGTTTTTTATTAGATAATTTCATTAAGATTTCTCCGATAATGCTTCAATCCCCGGAAGCGTCTCATTGGCAATGAGCTCAAGTGAGGCTCCTCCTCCAGTGGATATATGGGATATATTTTTCTCGACCCCAATTTTTTTTATAGCTGAGACAGAATCTCCTCCGCCCACTATGGAAAGAGATTCGGATGAAGCCACAGCTTCAGCTATGTCTGAGGTTCCTTTGGCAAACTCGTCTATCTCAAAGACCCCCATGGGACCATTCCAGAAAATAGTCTTGGCATTGTTAATAAACTCAGTGTATTTCTTGATTGTTTCTGGTCCTATATCCAGTGCCATATATTCTTCTGGGATTGGAAATCGAGACAAGGTCTTATACTCTGTACCTGCTTTCATCTCTTTGGCAATAATATGGTCAGACGGGAGGAAAATTTGAACTCCTTTTTTTTCTGCTTTTTTTAAAAGCTCAAGAGACAATTCTTTCTTTTCTTCTTCCACAATAGAGCGGCCCACTTCAAATCCCATGGCCTTAAAAAAAGTGTAGGACATGGCCCCGCCTATCAACACAGCATTGGCTTTGTTTATTAGATTTTTGAGCACAGGGATTTTATCAGATACTTTAGCTCCTCCAAGAATAGCAATATAGGGTCTCTGTGGGGCTTCCAATATTCTGCTGAAATAATCCATTTCTTGTCTTAAAAGAAATCCAGCGGCTGCCTTTGAGACAAATTGGGTTATAGCTACTATCGAGGCATGAGCTCTATGGCAGGCAGCAAAAGCATCATTGACATAATAATCTATGCCTTGAGCCAGTTCTTTGGCAAAAGAATCATCGTTTTGTTTTTCACCGGGATGAAACCTGAGATTCTCTAGAAGAATTACTTCTCCATTTTTTTGTTTGTTTTTTAATTCAGCCACCTCTCTTCCAATACAATCTGGAGCTATAGTTACTTTGTGTGGAACAAGCTCAGACAGTCTTCGAGCGACAGGTTTTAGGCTGAGTTTAGGGTCTTTTTCCCCTTTTGGTCGGCCTAAATGAGAAGCGATAATGACTCGGGCTTTTTGTTCTAAAAGATAGTTGAGTGTGGGAAGAACTGCTTTTATTCGGGTATCATCTGAAATTTCCGTATTATCATTCAGGGGAACATTGAAATCAACCCGTAGAAATACTTTTTTGTTATTAAGGTCTAAATCTTTAAAAAAAAGCATTTTTCTCTATCTTGATATGTACTTGCACAGATCTCTTAGTCTACAGGAATATCCCCATTCATTATCATACCAAGCTAAGATTTTGACCAGATTTTTTTGAATAACCTTGGTAAATTCTCCATCCACAATAGAAGAATGAGGGTTTGCCATATAGTCAACTGAAACCAATGATTTTTCAGTATAATCAAGGATTCCCTTTAATTTATCTTGAGAAGCTTCCTTAAAAGCCTTGTTCACTTCTTCTTCTGTTGTTTCCTTTTCCAACACAGCGACTAAGTCAACTAAGGAAACGTTAGGAGTGGGAACTCTTATAGCAATTCCATCAATCTTACCGTCGAGTTCTGGAATAACCAAGCCAGTGGCTTTAGCAGCCCCAGTGGTGGTGGGAATCTGGGACACAGCGGCAGACCTTGCTCTCCGCAAATCCTTATGAGGAGCGTCCAGAATTTTCTGATCTCCGGTATAGGAATGGATGGTGGTCATAAAAGCTTTTTGTATCCCAAATTGATCATGAATGACTTTGGCTGCTGGAGCTAAGCAGTTTGTGGTGCAGGAAGCATTAGAAATGATGTGATGCTTTTCCGGATCATAAGTATCTTCATTGACCCCTAAAACCAAAGTCACATCAGGATTTTTGGCCGGAGCTGAAATAATGACCTTTTCAGCCCCCCCGTCTTTAATGTGTTTTTCAGCATCGGCTTTTTTTCTGAACAGTCCTGTGGATTCAATCACAAAGGAAACACCTAATTCTTTCCAATTAATATCAGAAGGATCTTTCTTTTTAAGAACTTTTACTTTTTTTCCGTCCACAATGATGGCATTGTCAGTAGCTTTGATATCTGCTTCCAGTCTTCCTAA
Organism: Acidobacteriota bacterium; assembly: GCA_035655135.1. GTDB lineage: Bacteria > Acidobacteriota > Aminicenantia > Aminicenantales > Aminicenantaceae > WJMT01. The sequence continues at coordinate 3,963 of DASRVI010000132.1, forward strand.
AACAGAATCATATTCAAGCAGATGGGCCAGAGTTTCAGCATCCGTGATATCATTAACCGCGATAATGTCATACTCTGGGTTTTTGTAAGAGGCCCGGAAAAAATTTCTCCCGATTCTCCCAAATCCATTGATTCCTATCTTTAGACTCATTTATATTCTCCTTTTTTTATTTTATATTTATAACATAAATTCGTTCATGATGAGTCACATATGTGGTAAAATCTTAACTGAAATATTTTTAATTTCCTAATAATATTATAATAATAATTTTCAGTGAATTACAAGGAGCAATCATGAAAGTATTAAATTCAACCCAGATGAAAAGCATTGACAAGAAAGCCATACAAGACATAGGCATCATAGGTGCTATTTTAATGGAAAATGCAGGAAGTGAAATATCAAGACAAATCCTGAAGCGTTTTCCCAGAATATCAACAATGTCAGTAAGTATCATTTGTGGAAAAGGGAATAATGGTGGAGATGGGCTTGTGGTTGCTCGGCATCTTTATAATGAAGGTTGCCGTCCGCATGTTGTCCTTTTAGCAAAAAAAGGAGATCTCAAAGGAGATGCAGAGCTGAATGGTCGTATTGTTGATAAAATGGGAATGCCTATTATTGAGGTCACTGATGAAGAAAAATGGGAAAAGATTAGAGAGAGAGTTATGGATTCAGATATCATAGTGGATGCCATATTTGGGACTGGATTAACCAAGCCGGCAAGAGGAAGATACGTTCAGGTTATTGAGGATATCAATCGATCAGATTCTTATAAGGTGGCGGTTGACATTCCTTCAGGCATCTCTTCTGACCAATTTCAAATCATCGGGCCTTGTATCAGAGCCGATTTGACTGTGACCATGGCCGCTCCTAAGATTCCTCACATTTTTCCTCCTGCAGAAGATTTTATGGGAGAACTGGTTATTGCTGATATCAGTGCCCCATCCTTTTTGTTTGAGGATGAATCACTTCCCATGGAACTCATGGAAAAAGAAAGGCTGATGCCTTATTTTAACAAACGTAAAAACAATACCCACAAAGGAAATTATGGACATCTTTTTATTTTGAGCG
>DASRVI010000133.1:0-2790 GCA_035655135.1 Acidobacteriota bacterium
GCGATTTAATCTGCCTGCAGTTTTCACTCCGATTCTGCGGGTTTTTTTATGGGGGCTAGAAACTAGGTAAATGGGTATGACGGTACCGTATTTATTGCACTGTTTTTATTGAAAATTATTCGGAAATGTGATATTCTGAAATCAGAATAATAATAGAATGAGGTCAAAATGGGATTGAATAAGTCAATGGTCAAAGAAATAAAATCAAGGGGACAGGTCACCATTCCCAAAAAAATAAGGGATGAGTATAATTTGGAAGAGGGGCAGCTGGTTTCGATCATTCCGGTGGGAGATTCGATCATCATCACTCCAAAAAGGCTTTCTCTTGATGAAGCAAGAAGAAAGATAAGAAAGATATTAAAAGCCTCTGATGTTTCCATTGAAAAGCTGCTCAAAGGAATGGAGGAGGAAAGAAACGCTCTTTATAAAGAGACCTATGAGAACAAAGATAGTTAAAATCTTTCTTGATTCCAATGTGATCCTCTCAGGATTTCTTTCTTATAAAGGAGCTCCTAGTATTATTCTTGATCTCTTGTGCTTAGACCTTCCTTTTCTCAAAGGATGTACAGGAAAATATAACCTTATAGAGATCCAGAGAAATATTCAGAAAAAAGTTCCTGAGATTCTTGAAATTTATCAAAAATATTTTCCAAAATTGAATCTTGAAATTATTCCGCTACCCGAAAAAAAAGAGGTAAAAAAATATTCCGGAATCACATCCGGAAAAGATATCCCAGTGCTTTTATCTGCGGAGAAATGCAGTGCAGATTTTTTGGTCACAGGTGACAAGGATTTGATCAAAACTAAAGTAAAGCAAGATTTTCAATTTGAGATAATATCCCCCTCGGATTGTTTAGAAAAGATAATGGGAGAACTGTTTTGAAAGTCCTTGTCTCAGCCTATGCCTTCAGCCCTGAAGAACCCATGCCCTTTTCAACAGGAGACGATTTGCTGGGATGGGAGCTGGCCCAGCAGATAAGCCAGAAGTATGATGTCTGGATTCTTACCCAGAGCCACAACCGGGATGCGGTCATGACCGAAATGGCCAAAGGAGCCTTGGAAGGCGCCAAAGTCATTTTTATCAACCCTTCGAGGCTTAAAAAAATTTTGTGCAAGCTGGGAATGGAAAAGACCTTCTGTTATTACCGCTGGCAGATTAAGGCTTGGAGACAAGCCAAATATCTCCATAAAAAGGTGAAATTTGACCTGGTTCATCACATCACACTGGGTGAGGACTGGGCACCCAGTTTTATGGGGGCTTTTCTTTCTGTTCCTTTTGTTTGGGGACCCCTTAAGGGAGGTCATCAGGTCCCTGAATCCATTTTAAAGGAATTTGAGTTTTTCATAAGATTTTCTGAAAGATGGAAAGCAGCCTCCCGGTGTCTTGGACGGAGATTGTGGCCCAGAACCAGATGTATCAAAAAAGCTAAAGCCATACTTGTGAGCAGCCAGGAAACCAGACAAAAAATCCCGATAAAATACCATGAAAAAGTACATTATTTTCCAAAGACCGGAATCCATAAAAAAGAGATAGGGCCGGTGCCCAAGAAAAAACAAAACCAAAAGGAATTTGTGGTTCTTACATTGAACCGTTCACACAGATTCAAAGAGACTGAATGTGCGGTCAGGGCTTTTCACCTGTTTTCCAAAGAGAACCAGAATACAGTGTTGGAGATCATAGAAGGCGGGAAAAAGAAAGAAAATCTTGAGGATTTGATCAAGCAATTAGACCTTAAATACAGAGTGAAAATCAAGTCCTGCGACAGCAGGAAAGAGCTTTTGGGTTTGATGAAGAAATGTGATGTGTTTCTGTGCTCCAGCTTTTCTGATGAAGAGGGAGGCCCGGTGGTGGCAGCCATGGCTCAAGGAAAACCTGTGGTTGGCATAGACACAGCTTCAAGCGGTTTTCATATCCAAAAAGAGTGGGGGATCAAAACCAAACCGGCAACAAGAGAAATGGTTGTTAATGGATTGGCGCTGGCTTTAGAAAAGATCTACAAGAACGAACCTCTGCGCCTGAAGCTGGGAAAAGCAGCCAGGAAAAGAGCCAAAGAGACATATGTGTGGGAAGAGCTGGGCAAAAGAATAAAAGAGATTTATGAAGTTTAATAAATCCTGATAATATATTATAATATACCAGAAAAACACCAAAGATAAAGGAATCATTGGCTTCGTATTCGAAAGAGAATCAGGAGCATTGGTAAGGAGCGCGGGATGAAAAAATCATTAATGGTATTCGGGCTTTTGTTTGTGTTTGTTGGAGCACTGCTGTTATTCGGACAGGAGAGTCGTTCTCTTGAATATAAGATAGGCCCACAGGACCTTTTAGAAATTTCAGTATTTGGTCTTGATGAGATGAACAAGACGGTCAGAGTCTCAGAGGACGGTGATATCACACTTCCTCTGTTGGGGCAAATAATAGTGCAGAATCTCACCGGATCTGAACTTGAGCAGAAGTTAGCCCGGCTTTTAGCAGAAAAATATCTTCAGGATCCTCAAGTGACGGTTTTCATAAGAGAGCATCGGAGTAGACGAGTTTCTATTATTGGAGCAGTATCAGAGCCAGGACGGTATGAGCTCATTGGACACCAGACTCTGCTCCATATGATCGCTCAAGCAGGAGGGTTGACCAATCAGGTGGGGGAAGAAATCATTGTGGTTCGAACTCAAGAGGACGGCACCAGTAAATCTCTAAGGATTTCCATAGATAAGTTGATTCTAAAGGGAGACCCCAGTTTGAACATCCCCTTGAAGCCGGGGGATATTGTGAATATCCCTATTGATATGGAA
>DASRVI010000134.1:0-7389 GCA_035655135.1 Acidobacteriota bacterium
GCCTAAGGCAGTTATGCTTCCTGTCAGTGCCCCTTTTCATTGTAAGCTGATGATGAGCGCGCAAAAAAAATTATCCTATGACCTCGATCAGGTTGAATTTAAAAAGCTTAAGTTTCCCATTATCACAAATGTTAACGCTGAGATCATAACAGATGGGGATTCGGCGAGAGAAGCTTTAAAAAAACAGGTCAGCCACGGAGTTCAGTGGTACCGTTCTATGAAGATTCTGGAAAAAAAGAAAATAGATACCATAGCTGAGTTAGGATCAGGAAATGTTCTGAGCGGGCTTATGAAGAGGATTGCCCGCCGATGGGAACCGCGTCCTAACATATTGAATGTTGAGGATAACCAGACTTTGCAAAAAGCCAAGCAGGTTCTCGGAGTCGATTAGCTGGATTAAGGGATGATTTTTCCCACGTTTTCAGCCACCACAGCGGGTTTTTTCTTCAGACGGGCTGCTTGTTGGGCAGAAGTTTCTCCGCTCAGCACTAGAAAGAAATCACATCCCAATCGGTTGGCTAGCTCCATGTCTGTGTATATTCTGTCCCCGACCATGGCCACATTCTTGGCCGTGACCCGGTGTTTTTTCATTATGTGAAGGACCATCTCAACATTGGGTTTTCCGAATATTTTCAGCGCTTTTTTCCCGGTTGCTTTTTCGAAAAGAGCCAGCATTGCCCCAATATCTGGTATGGGGCCTTCTGGAGTGGGACAAACCAGGTCAGGATGAGTGGCTAAAAGAGGGATATCATCTAACATAAAAAAGGCAGCTTTTTTTAATTTTTCATAGACCAGTTCTGTATCAAAGCCCAGCACCACATATTCAGGAGAAGCTGAATCAGGATTGATCCCGGCATGTACAAACATATCGATCATGGAACGGGTGCCCACAATATAAGTATCTTTAACCTCTTTTTGGATGAGAAAATCGATCACCCCATCTGTGGAGAGAATGATACTTTTTTGGGTCGTATCAATCCCCAGTCCTGAAAGTTTTTTCACATAATCTAATTTTGATCGAGAAGAATTATTAGAAAGAAAATAGTACTTTATTCCTGCTGACTCTAAATCATTTAAAAATTTTTTTGCGCCTTTAATCAGTTCATTTCCCAAGTATATAGTGCCGTCTAAATCTAAGAAAACTATTTTTTTATTTTTTAAGGGATTTTTCATTCTTTTTAAATGCCTTTATAGCTGAAGCCACATATTCCACAGCAGAAAGTAAAGTCACCACAATCAGAATCCATGAGAGAACATAAAAGCTCCATTTCCCAATAAAATTCCAATAATAAGGTCCGAACAGAGCGGCAATTCCCCCCAAAGCCTGAAAGGTTGCTTTTATTTTCCCGCTTTTTTTGGCGGATACAGAAAAACCTTTTTTGGCTAAAATGATCCGGGAGTAGGCTACAGTAATATCTCTAAGTGCCATGCAAAGGGGAAGAAGCAAGAGCACCAGTCCTGAAAGAGCTAGAGAAAAGAAAACGATTATTCTAGATATGCTGTCTGCATAAGGGTCTAGAGTTGCGCCGTATTCTGAACTTAGATTAAAATGTCTGGCAATGGGACCATCAAATAAATCAGTGGCCTCGATAAGAAGAAGAATCACAAGAGAAAGAATGAAGCGAGTTCCCTGGTGGCTTATGGTCAGTAAAATAACTGCGAACAAGATAGACAGAGGAATTCTAAGGAGAGTGATGGACTGGATTATGATAAAACCAATCTTTCTTTTTTTTATGTTCTGTTCGGTTAGGATATTGTTTGTATCATTCATAAGATTAATACCATTCTATATTCCTGATAATTTTTTTTCAATCCCATGCAAGCATTTCCAAAACCGTGATATAGTTTATTTGACAGATAAGGGGAAGGGCAAGGGATTCGTCACCCGCTCGATTCCCCAGCGTGGAATCTCCCTCCCGGTTCGGGCTTCGCTCCCCTCTAAAGAGGAACCATGCCCGCTCCGCCCTCACAGGGGATTCCTCATCCCTTACCCTCTCCCCTTAATAAACATTATACATCACCTATATCACGGTTTTGGAAAGGCTTCCTAATTCAATTAACTTGGATTATTGGCAACTCGGGTCTTGCCAATAAACTCAATTTTAAATACTATAGATTAAAGTTAAAATGGCTAAAAACAAATCAAACACTCCCATGATGGAGCAGTACCTTCGGCTGAAAAAGAACCATAAAGATGCTTTTCTCTTTTTCAGGTTGGGTGACTTTTATGAGCTCTTTTATGAAGATGCAAAGAAAGCATCTTCTATTCTTGAGATAGCCCTAACTTCTAGACAGAAAGTCCCTATGTGCGGGGTCCCTTATCATTCGGCTGATTCTTATCTTTCGAAACTTCTCAAACACGGATATAAAGTTGCCATCTGTGAACAGGTTGAAGATCCGAAAGAATCCAAAGGAGTGGTTAAGAGGGATGTGGTAAAGGTCTTAACCCCAGGAACAGCAGTTGAGATTGAAACAGAAGATGTGAAAGAGAGCACTTATGTGATGAGCCTTGTTTTTGAGGAAAAAGATTGGGGTATGGCTCTTATTGATATAGCCTCAGGACACATGAATACAGCCCAGAGTGTTGGTGAAGAAGGAAAAGACATCAAAGATGAGATGTATAAATATTCACCAAAGGAGATTATTTTCCCTCAGAGTTGTCAGAAAGAAATAGAGGAACTTCTCTCTAAAAATGGAATAAAAGGCATTTTAAAGAGTTCCCAGGAAGATTGGATCTTTGATAAACCTCAGGCTGAGGATTACCTTAAAGAACATTTCAAGGTCAGTTCTTTAGAGGGGTTTGGTATCGCTGATAAAGATTTGGCTGTTTCTGCAGCTGGAGCTCTTCTTTATTATTTAAAAAAACTAAGAAAAGATTCACTGTCTTTAATTCAGAACATATCTTATATGCCCTCAAGTCAGTACATGATTCTGGATGCAGCGGCTGTAAAAAACCTGGAGCTTATAAAAAATTTAAGGGATAACCGGCGTTCTGGCTCTTTTCTGGATATCATTGATTACACGGTAAACTCAATGGGCAGTCGGCTGCTGCGCTCTTGGCTGCTCTATCCTTCATTATCATTGAAAACCATTGAACAGAGGCAGGGAGGAGTCTGTGAATTTCTCTCTCACACCATTGAAAGGCATGAAATGAGAGAGAAGATGAGAGACATATCGGATCTAGAGAGATTGAGCAGCAGGATTTCATTATCAGCTTCCAATGCCAAGGATTTGGTGTCTTTAAAAATTTCTCTACAGGTCCTTCCTGATATAAAAAAGCTGCTCGAGCCGTTTCAGTCCAATATCATAGAAAAAATGAAAAAGGAATGGGACAACGGGGATGACCTTGTGGATCTCATTGATAAGGCCATAAAAGATGAACCTTCTTTTTTATTGACAGAGGGGGGGATTATAAAGAAAGGATTTAATCAAGAACTGGATGACCTTAGAGATATCAGCAGATCAGGAAAGTCATTCATCACCGACCTTGAAAGAAAAGAAAGAGAACAGACAAAGATCCCAAATTTAAAAGTCCGTTATAACAAAGTTTTTGGGTATTACATCCAGATAACCAAATCAAATTTGTCCCGTGTTCCAGACCATTATATCCGGAAACAGACCCTGGTCAATTCAGAGAGATATATCACTCCTGAACTCAAAGAGCATGAACAAAAAATTCTTCATGCTGAAGAACGCATCCATGAGCTGGAGTACAAATTATTCCAGGAAGTGAGGGACAAAGTGTCAGCGGAGACTCCGAGACTTCAAAAAATGGCATCCAGCATAGCGGGTTTGGATGTTTTGACTTCCCTAGCTGAATTGGCTTCACAGCGTTCTTACAGCAGGCCCATGGTCAATTCAGGAGACATCATCCGCATAAAGGGAGGCCGGCACCCTGTCATTGAAGTCACAGAGCAAGAGCCTTTTGTCCCCAATGACACTTACTTAGATAGGGATGAGGACCAGATACTGATCATAACAGGACCGAATATGGGAGGCAAATCAACCTATCTCAGACAGGTAGCTCTCATCTGTATTCTGGCCCAAATGGGGTCTTATGTCCCTGCAGAAAAAGCGGAAATTGGAATTGTTGACAGAATATTCACAAGAATCGGAGCTATGGACTTCTTAAGTTTGGGTCAGTCTACTTTTATGGTAGAGATGCTGGAAACAGCAGGGATCCTCAACAATGCCACTGAGAAAAGTCTGATTCTGCTTGATGAAGTGGGCAGAGGGACCTCAACTTTTGACGGTCTGAGTCTGGCATGGGCTGTGGTGGAATACCTTCATGGGAATGAGAAAATAAGGGCTAAAACCCTGTTTGCCACCCATTATCATGAATTAACAGAATTAGCCATGACCATGGAACGGATCAAAAATTATCATGTTTCTGTTAAAGAATGGAAGGATGATGTTATTTTTTTGAGGAAAATAGTCCCTGGTCCTTCTGACCAGAGTTATGGAATACACGTGGCAAAACTGGCTGGAATTCCCAGAATGGTCCTGGAGAGGGCCAAGGAAATCCTCTTTAATCTTGAAAAAAAAGAACTGGATGGCGAGGGAGTCCCTAAGATTTCTTACCGGCAGAATCCTGAAATTGATGATTCCCAGATGTTTCTTTTTGGAGGAGACCAGGATCGCGAGCTTCTTAGGAAGATAAGAGATGAGATCAATGAATGTGATGTCTCCCGCATGACTCCCCTGGAGGCATTGAAATTTATTGACAGGCTTAAGAAAGAGATGAAGGAGAAGGAAAAGTAAAAATATGGGGCTAAATCTTCAGAGTCGCTTCATACGTATCCGAATTTTCTTATTTCGAATATTTTGTGTTATCGAGAGAGAAATATATTTTTGAGGTGTGGATATGGATATGAATAAATTTACAGTGATGTCCCAGGAAGCCTTGCAGCAAGCTCATTCCAAGGCTGAACAAATGGATCACCAGGAGATTCTTCCAGAGCATGTCTTGTGGGCTTTCCTGAACCAAAAGGATAATATCGTCAATGCCTTGTTGGGAAAAATCGGCGTTGATCGAGGCACTGTTAAATCAGAATTGGAAGGGGCGCTGGACAAGATTCCCAAAGTCAAAGGAGCCGCTGAAGTCTTTCTCTCTTCAAGATTGAGAAATGTCATCAAAGAGGCTAAGAAACAGGCATCTTCACTCAAGGATGAATACATTTCCACAGAACATCTGTTTTTGGGAATGATCAAAGAAGGAGCTGGAGACGCCTGTCAAATTTTAGAGAAATACGGAGCCACTGAAAGTTCGGTGCTGAAAGCCTTGAGGTCCATCCGGGGATCCCAAAGAGTCACTGACCCCGAGCCTGAAGGAAAATATCAGGCTTTGGATCACTACACCCGGGATATCACTGAATTGGCAAGAGAAGGGAAAATTGATCCTGTCATTGGTCGAGAAGACGAGATAAGGAGAGTCATACAGATCCTATCCAGAAGGACCAAGAACAATCCAGTGCTGATCGGAGAAGCCGGAGTGGGAAAGACCGCTATTGTGGAAGGCCTGGCACAAAGGATCGCTAACGGGGATGTGCCCCAGTCACTCAAGAACAAGAGGCTCATTGCCCTGGACATGGGGGCTTTGATAGCCGGAGCTAAGTACCGAGGAGAATTCGAAGATAGGTTGAAAGCGGTGCTGAAAGAAATCAAAGAAGCTGAAGGAGATATCATCCTTTTTATAGATGAGCTTCACACCATCATAGGAGCTGGAGCTGCTGAAGGAGCTGTGGATGCTTCCAATATGCTAAAACCTCCCCTGGCAAGGGGAGAGCTCCGTTGTGTGGGCGCCACCACTTTGAACGAGTATAAAAAGTATATTGAAAAAGACGCGGCTCTGGAGAGAAGGTTCCAGCAGACTTATGTGAAGGAACCCACAGTGGGAGAAACTGTGTCTATCTTGAGAGGATTGAAGGAAAAATATGAGGTCCATCATGGTGTTGAAATAAAGGATTCAGCGCTGGTTGCGGCAGCCACTCTTTCTGAACGGTATATCACGGATCGTTATCTTCCGGATAAAGCCATAGATCTCATCGATGAAGCAGCTTCCCGGATCAGGATTGAAATAGACAGCAAACCAGAAGAGATAGATGAGCTGGATCGAAAAATCATTCAGCTTGAAATTGAAAGAGAAGCTCTTAAAAAAGAGAAAGAAAAAAGCGCTAAAGAAAAGTTGAAAAAATTAGAAAAAGAGCTTTCCGATCTCCAGGAAAAAAGCAGAGTGGTTAAGCTGAGGTGGCAGAAAGAGAAGGAATTGATCGAATCCATTAATAAATTAAAAGAGCAGATGGATTCTTTGAAGATTGAGGAGCAGAATGCTGAACGACGAGGCGATTTAGGCCGAGTAGCTGAAATCAGATACGGCAAACTGAATCAGGTTCAGAAAGAAATAGAGGAAAAGTCGAAAAAGCTGGCAGAGATACAAAAAAAAGAGAAGATGCTTAAAGAAGAGGTGGATGAAGAAGATGTGGCGGAGATAGTATCCAAGTGGACCGGTATACCCGTATCAAAAATGCTTCAGGGAGAAGTGGAAAAACTGATCCACATGGAAGAGGAGCTGAGAAAAAGGGTGGTGGGACAGGATCAAGCTCTGAGCACGGTTTCCAATACCATAAGGAGAGCTAGAGCGGGAATCCAGGATCAGACCCGTCCCTTAGGTTCGTTTATTTTTCTGGGGCCTACAGGAGTGGGAAAAACAGAACTGGCTCGAGCTCTGGCAGAGTTTTTGTTCGATGATGAGAAAGCCATGGTTCGGCTGGACATGTCTGAATACATGGAAAGACACACGGTTTCCCGCTTGATCGGAGCTCCTCCCGGATATGTGGGTCACGAGGAAGGAGGGCAGCTCACTGAAGCGATCAAAAGAAGACCCTACTCCATCATCCTTTTGGATGAGATTGAAAAAGCGCACAACGATGTTTTTAATATTTTGCTTCAGATTCTGGATGACGGAAGGCTCACAGACGGCAAGGGCCGGACCATTGATTTTAGAAACACCATCATTATCATGACATCCAATCTGGGAAGCCAGGTGATCAAAGAATTAAGCCCGGATTTCGAAAAGATGGAGCAAAAAATAAGGGAAATTTTAGACAAGCATTTTAGGCCGGAATTTTTGAATAGACTGGATGAAGTGATTATTTTTAAACCCCTGTCTCAGGATGTGATCTTGAAAATCCTGGATATTCAGATCAAAGAATTGAAACAGAGGCTTAAAGATAAGAAGATTGATATTAAGGTGAGCGAAGAGGCGAAGAAACTCATTGCTGAAAGAGGATTTGATCCTGTGTATGGAGCCCGGCCTCTGAAAAGGGCTCTTCAGAAAGACATTCAAGACCCACTTGCCTTGAAGATTTTGGAAGGAATATACAAAAGCGG
>DASRVI010000135.1:0-9418 GCA_035655135.1 Acidobacteriota bacterium
AATGTGGCGATGTTATTTTGGGGAGTTTGTTTTGAAACAGACTCCCCTTTTTTATTTATTTAATACCAAAATGAAAATTGATTTTATATGGGGTAACAGAGGGGAGAACTTTGGTAGCGGGGGTTGGATTTGAACCAACGACCTCCGGGTTATGAGCCCGACGAGCTACCTGACTGCTCCACCCCGCGATCGAAAATAATTATAACACAGGAACCGGGAATATCACAACCATTAGTGTTAAATAATTTTATTCTTAAATATTTACTTGACATCAATAAACCCCAAAAAATATAATGTGAAACTAAAAAAATGGCGGTTTTTCTTTTTGCTCTGTTAAGCATAACCTGCATAGGTTCAATCACGGGGATGATTCTATGTAAAAACCAAGCTTACTGTGCTCTTTTCCTGATTCTAGCTTTTATATGCACAGGAGGATTGTTTGGCCTCATGAACGCTCCCTTTATTGCCGTAGTCCAGATCATCATCTATGCCGGAGCCATTATGGTTCTGTTCATATTTGTGATTATGATGATTGATATCCGCCAAGGACTCACTCCTGAGAAAAAGAGATGGATCGTTTATCCTTCTCTGGGCATAGGCTTGATTCTCGTTATAGAGCTTATTTTTGTGTTGAATAGAATCCAGGACCTATCTGGAACAAATGTTTCAGAAACTGTAGGAAGTCCAAAAATTTTAGGAAAGATTCTTTTTACAAAATATCTCTACCCTTTTGAAATCACCTCTGTTTTGATCATTGCTGCCTTGGTAGGGGCTATTGTGTTAGTAAAGGAAAAGGACAACAAATGATTCCCACAATTTATTTTCTGATATTGAGCGCGGTCCTTTTTGTTATGGGAACAGTTGGATTTTTAATAAAAAAAGACTTAATAACTCAATTCATGTGTGTGGAAGTGATGCTCAATGCCGCTAATATAGCTTTTATTGCCTTTGCAGCCTCTTCCTCTTCTCTAGAGGGCCAAATTATTGTTTTTTTTGTTATCACCGTTGCTGCTGCAGAGGCAGCTGTAGGATTGGCTATCATCCTGCTTGTTTATAAGCAGAAAAAGACCATAAAGTCAGAAGACAGCAGCTTAATGAAAGGATAAAATGAGAGAAGTATTTTGGTTAATCCCGTTTGTTCCAGCTGTCAGCACAATTATTCTGGCTGTTTTTGGGGAAAAGCTTTCTAAAAAGTACATCTCTTTTCAGGCATGTGGAGCGGTGTTTGTTTCCTTCTTGATTTCTGTCTACTCATTCATAGGACTCCTTAAACTTTCTCCTGAGCAGTACCCAGTAGTGAAAAATCTTTTTTCCTGGATCCATTCAGGAAACTTCCAAGCCAATCTATCCTTTCAGTTTGATCCCTTAACCGCAGTTATGACTATGGTGGTGTCTGCTGTGGGATTTCTCATCCATGTTTATTCCATAGGCTATATGGCCGAAGATCGAAGCTACAGCCGTTTTTTCACCCTCATGAATCTTTTCACCTTTTCCATGCTGCTTTTGGTGATGGCTTCTAATATTGTGCTTATGTTTGTTGGATGGGAAGGAGTGGGATTCTGTTCTTATATGCTTATTGGGTTCTGGTTTGAAAAGCATTCTGCAGCCAATGCCGGTAAAAAAGCTTTTATTGTCAACCGAATCGGCGATGCGGGTTTTCTTTTGGGAATGCTTTTTATTATTGTGAATATTGGAAGCACTGAATTTGTAAATATAAACAATGCTGTGGCCGGGGGAAGCCTTTCTTCTGGGTTGGTTACCTTGATTGCTATCTTACTGTTTGTGGGAGCTACAGGAAAATCAGCTCAGATTCCTCTGTATGTCTGGCTCCCTGATGCTATGGAAGGCCCCACTCCTGTAAGCGCACTCATTCATGCAGCCACTATGGTCACAGCTGGCGTGTATATGGTCGCCCGGATGAATGTCTTTTATACTGTTTCAGAGGCTGCTGGATTTATAGTAGCTATCATTGGAGCTATCACAGCAGTCTATGCAGGGACCATGGCTTTGACCCAAAATGACATCAAGCGTGTTCTGGCCTATTCCACCATTTCACAAATAGGATATATGTTTATAGGCTGTGGAGTGGGAGCTTATGCAGCTGGGATTTTTCACCTCTATACTCATGCCTTTTTTAAGAGCCTTTTGTTTTTGGCGGCTGGAAGTGTGATGCATGCGCTTTCCGGAGAATTGGATATGCGGAAGATGGGAGGACTTAAAAAATACATGCCTTACACATACCCAACCTTTCTAATTGGAGCCATTGCCATAGCTGGAGTGCCGTTTTTATCCGGTTTTTTCTCTAAAGACGCTATACTCACAGCTGCTTTTGCCAAAGGCCAGTATGTGGTCTGGGCTTTGGGTATCCTGGGAGCTGTGCTCACTGCCTTTTATATGTTCAGGCTGATTTTTCTGACATTTCACGGAAAAGAACGCCTCGATCCTGAAGTTAAAAAGCATATACACGAATCCCCTCCGGTTATGACCATACCCCTTTCTATCCTTGCCTTTTTCTCGGTTATTGCTGGATACATAGGACTTCCTGTTGTGCTGGGAAAAAAGGTCAACTGGTTTAATAATTTTCTTAAGCCCCTCATGCCCCCAATCCATGAAACCCATTTAAGTGTGGGAACTGAATGGCTTTTGATCCTGATATCAATTATTGTGGCTTTGAGTGGCATTTTTATTGCTTATTGGTTTTATCTTAAAAAACCTGATGTTCCTCATAAATGGGTGTCGCGTTTTCCCTTTTTGTATAAGCTTCTCTACAACAAATATTATGTTGATGAAGCCTATAACTATGTCTTTGTCAGGCCAGCCATCAAAGGCTCAGAATTTGTTTACCATAAGTTTGACCTCAATGTCATAGATGGAGCTGTGAACGGCACAGCTTCTGGAACTGGTTTCTTTGGTAAAGTTCTCAGTTATCTGCAGACCGGCTTTATTAAGGATTATGCCCTGGTTTTCTTGCTAGGCACTATTATTTTATTAGGATTGTTAATTTTTTAGCCATGAATATACCTATCTTATCTATCATCACATTCCTCCCAGCAGCCGGAGCCCTGCTTTTTGTTTTTATTAACCGAAAACAGGAAAAACTGATCCGTTACACCGCGCTTTTTATCGGGATCATCAATTTTATCCTATCCCTTTTCCTTTATTTCAAATTCAATGGGCAGATTGGGGACCCTCAGTTTGTGGAGAAAGCCAAATGGATTGGCTATGGAATCCAGTATCATGTAGGGATTGATGGTATCAGTCTGTTTCTGGTTCTTTTAACCAACTTCTTAATGCCTATTGTTATACTTTCTTCCTGGAATTCCATCCAAGAAAAAGTCAAAGAGTATCACATTTTTATGCTTCTTCTCGCTACGGGCATACTGGGTGTTTTTGTTTCCCTCAATTTATTTCTTTTCTACGTTTTCTGGGAAGCCATGCTCATCCCCATGTACTTTCTCATTGGCATATGGGGTGGAAAAAGAAAAATATACGCTACTTTGAAATTTGTTATATTCACTATGTTCGGCAGCCTTCTTATGCTGGTTGCCATTTTTGCCCTTTATTCCATTTTCTATAAAGCAGCAGGGACTTATTCACTCAATATATTTGACTACTATGAATTGGTCTTGAATCCAAATATCCAGATCTGGCTGTTTCTGGCTTTTGGCCTTGCTTTTGCCATAAAAGTTCCCATGTTTCCGTTTCATACCTGGCTTCCTGATGCACATGTGGAAGCACCCACAGCAGGTTCTGTTATTCTGGCTGGTGTTTTATTAAAAATGGGGACCTATGGTTTTTTGAGATTTGCCCTTCCGCTCTTTCCTGATGCAGCGAAAAAATTCATCCCATATCTTGCGGTTCTCAGTGTGATTGGAATCATCTATGGAGCTCTGATGGCTTTGATACAAAAAGATGTCAAATCTCTGGTTGCTTATTCAAGTGTCAGTCATATGGGATTAATCATGCTGGCTGTGTTTGCTTTGAATTTGGAATCCCTCGAAGGCGCGGTTTATCAAATGATCAATCATGGACTGAGCACTGGAGCCCTGTTTCTCTGTGTGGGAATACTTTATGAAAGAGCCCATACCCGTTTGATCAAGGATTACGGAGGAGTTAGCCGACAAATGCCTGTTTTTGCGGCTTTTTTCCTTATCTGCATGCTTTCATCAGTGGGTCTTCCTGGTCTGAATGGTTTTGTGGGTGAAGTGCTGTGTCTTTTTGGCGTTTTTCAATTCAATAAACTGCTGGCTGTCTTGGGCGTTTCCACCATCATACTGGGGGCAGCTTATTTGCTGTGGATGTACCAGAGAGTTATGCAGGGACCTTTGGAAAACAAAAAAATTCTTAATTTCAAAGACCTGACAAAAAGAGAAATAGGATTTTTAGTCCCCATCATCCTGCTTATGTTTTTTATGGGAATATATCCAAAACCTTTTCTCAGAAAAATGGATGCTTCCATCCATAATCTTTTAAATCAGGTCCACAGATCAGAAACATTTCTGGTGGAGAAAAAATCAGATCTAAAAATTCCTGATAAAGTCTCTGATGTAGACTTAAACCATAACCTAAAAGAAAATAAAACCGAGTCTGAAGATAATGAATAACATTTGGGCATTACTACCGGTCTTGCTTGTACTGATTGGCGCTGTATTGGTGCTTTTACTGGAAGTCTTTATCCACAGAGAAAAAAAGGAATATCTTGGATTTATTTCCATAATTTTTCTTCTCTTGAGCGGTGCCACCTGTGTTCTTTTATGGAATAAAAATTTATCCTATTTCAATGGAAACCTTTTTTGGGATAACTTAGCGCTCTTTTTATCACTGCTTTTCATCATAGGAACCTCTCTTATCATTCTCATTTCTATGAAATACTTGTCCCTTCAGGATGCCAACCACGGCGAGTATTATTCGATCCTTCTTTTTGCTCTGATCGGAATCCTTATAATGATTTCTTCCACAGATCTCATAATTATTTTCCTGGGTCTTGAAGTCTTGTCCATGTCCAGCTATTCTCTGGCAGGGCTGAAAAGAAGGGATGAAAAGTCTGGTGAGGCAGCCTTAAAATACTTTTTATTAGGAAGCTTTGCATCAGCATTTTTGATCTATGGAATCGCTTTCCTTTATGGAGCCACCAAATCAACAGAAATTTTTTCCATCATTGATGCTTTCCAGTCAGGTTCTGTTCCAGAAATTTTAGTCATTTCTGGATTAGGGCTGCTTATTATAGGATTTGGATTTAAGATTGCGGTGGTTCCTTTCCATATGTGGACTCCGGATGTATACCAGGGTTCACCCACTCCTGTGACCGCCTTCTTCTCTGTTTGCCCCAAAGCGGCCGGTTTTATAGTGCTTCTAAGACTTTTTGGACCCTATTTCAGGCAAATCACAGATTCTCAAAACATATTTGTGGTGTTCTGGCTGGTATCAGCTCTCACCATGGTGGCAGGAAATCTATTGGCACTTCGCCAAAAAAACGTAAAAAGGATATTGGCTTATTCAAGCATAGCTCATGCTGGATACATTCTGATAGCTGTTCTGGCAAAGAGTCATTACAGCCTTGTTTTTTATCTTACTGTTTATTTATTTATGAACATTGGAGCCTTTTCTGCAGTGATTGCTTTAGGCAAAAAAGGAAAAGAATACCTGGATCTCGAGGATTATGCAGGAATAGGTTTTCGTTACCCCTGGATAGGGGCGACTTTATCTATCTTTCTTTTATCACTAGCCGGTTTTCCTCCCACCGGTGGTTTTCTGGCTAAGTTTTATGTTTTTTCTGAGGCTGTGCAACAGGGTTTAGTTCCCCTAGTCATTATCGGAGTCTTGGCCAGCCTTATCTCAGTCTTTTATTACTTAAGAATTATTGTATATATGTATATGAGAGAACCTTCTTACACCTTTGAAATATATGCCAACAATCCTTCTTTGTTCCTGGCTCTTTTTGTCTGTTTATATGGAGTCATTCAATTAGGGATTTATCCAGGAAATGTGCTATTGGTCATTAAACAGGCTGTAGCTTCCCTTCCCTTCTAATCAATCATATTTTTACAATCGTGGTTATTCTTCGTGGGTTGGGATTTTTGCATCATTCAGAACGACCGTTTGGGAGTACGGCAATTCGATGACTTTATTTATAAAAAGAATGCAGTTGCGAGTGAAACGAGCAATCCCTATGCACTTCGCTTACCATTGAGATTGCTTCGTCACCATGTTCCTCGCAATGACCTCATTATAATTAAACGGTCGTCATTTTATGAATCACAGGTTTGACTGGAGCGGGACGTAAGCCGAATTCTGTTCCTGATCTCACGAGCAGGGGTGGTTATTTATCTGACCTATTGATTGCTCAATAGGTTTAGCGGTCTACCCGCCCCTTGAGACGGACCATCTCCTCAGGGATAATTTGGCCTTGCTCCGGATGGGGTTTACCGTGCCTCTGATGTCACCACCAGAGCGGTGAGCTCTTACCTCACCTTTTCACCCTTACCCTGCTGGGCGGTGTGTTTTCTGCGGCACTTTCCTCCAGTCGCCTGGAGTCGCTGTTAGCGACCATCCTGTCCTGTGGAGTTCGGACTTTCCTCCCCTTCTTTTTTAGAAGAGGCAACCACCTCGCCTACTCCAGTCTTTATATTAATACCATATTGTTCAAGTTTTTTATAGAGGTTGCTGCGCGGGGTATCTATTTTTCTGGCCGTTTGAGAAATATTCCATTCATTTTCTTTTAATTTTGAAAGGATAAATTCTTTTTCCGCCTGGTCTCTAAAATCTTTTAAGTTTTTTACTTTATCTGTATCAGGTAAGCAGATATCTGAATCTCCTTTAATATGTTCAGGGAGTTGGTTTTTGTTTATAGTGTCTTCTTCTGTCATGATAATAAGTCTTTCCACCATATTTTTAAGTTCTCTGACATTTCCTTTCCAGGGGTAATTTTTCATAAGCTGTTTGGCCTCTTCAGTGAATTTTTTCAACTTGAAATTATTTTCATCAGAATAAACCTTGCAAAAATAATCTATGAGAGTAGGAATATCTTCTTTTTTTTCTCTTAAAGGCGGAGAATAGATAGGAACCACATTGAGACGGAAATATAAATCTTCTCTAAAATTTCCGTCTTTTATCTCTTTTTTCAAATCCTTATTAGTGGCGGCAATGACTCGGACATCCACTTTTTCTACTTTATTGGAACCTACCTTTTGGACTTCTCCTTCTTCCAGAACTCGAAGCACTTTGGCTTGGGTTTTTAAACTCATATCAGCCACTTCGTCTAGAAATATGGTTCCCCCGTCAGCCAGCTCAAATTTACCTTGTTTTTTTTCAGTAGCTCCTGTGAAAGCTCCTTTGAGATGACCAAAAAGTTCACTCTCTATCAGCTCCTCTGGAATAGCAGCACAATTGACCTGAATAAACTCTTCATCCTTCCGAAGGCTTTTTTCATGGATGGCTCTGGCTATTAATTCTTTTCCAGTCCCGCTTTCCCCATATATGATGACCGTGGCATTGGTAGGCGCTGTTTTCAATATTTCTTTCCAGAGTTTTTTCATCAAAGGATGCTTACCCACAAGTTTATACTGCTTTTCTGCTTTTTTACTGAGATCCCTGTATTTTTTCAGTAATTTTTTTTGGCTTAACGCATTTCTTACTCCTAGAAGCACCCGTTCCCTATGCAGAGGTTTTTCAAAAAAATCATAGGCTCCTAATTTAGTGGCTTCCACAGCTGTCTGAATAGTGCCATGTCCAGATATCATTACGACTTCAGGAGAATAAGGTCTGTTCTTAAGATCCTTGAGTATCTCTAATCCATCTTTATCTGGAAGTTTTATATCTAAAAGAATAAGATCTAGTCCCACAGTTTCGTCAATGACTTCATAGGCTTCCTCTGCATTGGAAGCTTCCAGGAAAGTGTATCCTTCATATTCAAAAATCATCTTGAGTGATTTCCTGATGTTTTCTTCATCATCCACCACTAGAATTTTTTCTCTTTTTTTCTTCTTACTCATTCTCCTGACCTATTCATAAAAAAATAGCGCTGCTTTTATTATTATTTTCATTCCAACTATACGTAAGGTTAATGATATTACAGATACATAAAAATGACAACTCAAGTTCATGATAACCTTAAAGAAATTCAGGTGTGGCTGAAGCGACATTGAAGATTTAGCCTTCTGATGAGTTTTTTGAGGGAACTCGGCGGAGCCGAGCTGTGAGTATGTTTGACCCACGGACGGGGGGAGTTACGCAGCAGCCGAAAAAAACGAAGAAGAATGGCGTTAAAAATCTGAAGGGAGCACAAGCCACACCTGAATTTCTTCCTTGATAAAAAGAAAAAATAATATATATTGTATGCTAGAGAGATTATTTTGAGATACATAAAAATTATTTTTATTGACATCTTAATCATCTCCTTTTTGACTTGTCCATTATTTTCTCTTCCCGAGGAAGAAGACGAATCAAGTTCTCATTTTAAACTCAAAAACGGTCTGGAAGTTTTTCTTTATAAAAAGCCGACTCTTCCCATTACCAATTTTGTTTTTGCTTTTGATGTTGGCTCTAAAGATGAAACTGAAAAAACAAGCGGTATGGTTCATATTCTGGAACACTGTATATTGTTCAGAGGCACAAAATTTGTTAACAATAAAGAATTCAGCCGTCAAATAAGAAATCATGGCGCCTATTACAATGCCCATACAGGTCGGGATATTTCTATTTTTGAGATGGTTCTTCCCTCAGATCACTGTGAATACGCGCTTGAAACTCTTAAGCAAATCCTCTTTGATTTCAATCTTAAACAAAAAGACCTTGATGATGAAAAAAAAGTCATTATTGAAGAACTGAATAAAATAAAAGATGATCCTTACAAAACAGCCCTTTCCTTTATTTACCAAAACCTTTTTCAGAATCATCCTTATCAGAATTCTGCTTTTGGAAAAATAGAAAGCATACAGAATTTTAGGGCTGAAGACGTGATGGAATTTTATCATAAATATTTTGTGCCATCCAACGGTGTCTTAGCTGTGGTGGGAGACTTTTCAACACCAGAGATTAAGAAAAAAATTAAGTTGGTACTAGAGAACATAGAACAAAAATCTCGCTTAGAGAATAAAGAATTTCAGAAAACAGAGCCCATAAAAAAAACAGTAGAGACAGAAATAAAAATGGATTTGGAAATGGCCTATTTAGCTATTGGATTGAATGCACCAGGATACAATTCTTTAGATCAGTATGCCGTGGATCTATTAACTGAAATATTTGGGCATGGATATAATCCCTTAATAAACCAACCTATTATGAGACGAAGAATAGATGCGCATTCCATTAGAATGTCCTATTTCAGTGATAAGGATGGAGGTTCTATCATCATATTTATAGGTTTAGACCCCAAAGATATCAATGCTGCAGAATCAGAAATCACTAAGTATCTTAAAAC
>DASRVI010000136.1:0-2697 GCA_035655135.1 Acidobacteriota bacterium
TTGACCAAGAGCAGGTCCTGGTGGTTCCGCTGTGGGACAGCCAGGCTCAAAAAAAGTTTCCTGCTTTCAAGAACACGCTCTTGAAAATACCGGAAATCATGAGTGTATCCGGCTCCTCTTCCATTCCGGGAAAATCTGTAGGGACCAGGGGCGTTAAGCCCGAAGGAAATCCCTGGTCCCCCCGAAACTCACTGATCGTGGATGAAGACTTTATCCCAACCTTTGGGATTGAATTGAAGGAGGGGAGAAATTTTTCCAAAAAATTTCCCTCTGACAGAGAAGATGCCTACATCATCAACCAAGCCGCAGTTGATGAATTCGGATGGGAAGAACCCCTGGCCAAGCAGCTCATATGGAAGGGAGACAAGAACGGCAAGGGAACGGTCATTGGTGTGATCAAGGACTTTCATTATCAATCTCTGCACCAGAAGATCGAACCGCTGGTCCTTTTTATGGCTTGGAGGGCTGCTTCCTATACTTCCATAAGGATCCGGACACAAAACACCCTGGACACCATCGCTTCCATTAAAAAGGGTTGGAATGAATTCCATCCTGGGCATTCATTTGAGTATTTTTTTGTGGACAGCTACTTTGACAGGCTGTATCGTTCAGAGATACGGATGGGACAGATTTTTCGATACTTTACCTTCCTGGCTCTGTTTATTTCCTGTTTGGGTCTTTTTGGGTTGACCTCATTCATGGTCAGTCAGCGCACTAAAGAAATCGGGATCCGAAAGGTTCTAGGTGCTTCCGGAGGAAATATTGTGATGCTTTTTTCAAAAGAGTTCATGAAATGGGTTGTGTTATCCAATCTCATATCCTGGCCCCTCGCATATGTGTTGATGAAACAATGGCTCCAAAACTTTGCCTATCGAATCCAAATACCTTTATGGGCTTTTTTGGCTTCCGCGTTTATAGCTGTTATGATTGCTTTTTTCACTGTCAGCATTCAGTCTCTCAGAGCAGCCCGCACCGATCCTGTCGAATCCCTCCGCTACGAATAATCAAAGAGTAAATTGGGGACAGGTTGCTTATTTTCCTATTTTTTTTGTGATGGGATTAGAAACTGAAGGGCGGCCGCTGGAATAGTTTCCTCAATTGATCAAAAAAATCATTTCCTTTTGAGACTTTCGATCATCTCCTTGACTTTTTCCTGATTAGGATTAATCTCCAATGACTTTTCCCAGGCGCGTCGAGCCTCTGCCTTGTTTCCCAGCTCCATGTAGCAAGTACCAATAGAATTAAGGATTTCCACCACACTACCCCTTAAGGAAAGTGCGTTCTGATAATAATAGATGGCTTCTTCATACTGCTTGATTTCTTTGGAGGCTTCACCCAAGTAATAAAAGAGGTCAAAGTCTTCTTGTTTGGCTTGTTCAAACGGCGTCAGAATATCTCTCACCTTATGGTACTCTTTGGTAATCAAGAGCGCTCTGCAGTAATCAAGAGCATAGTCCAGTGATTCGGGTTCTCTCTCATAAGCATCGGATAATTCCTTCAGCGCTTTATCCCTTTCTCCTTTATTCAGATACTGGATTCCTAAAATGTTTGAATAAAAGGGATCATCGGGGTGAGGACTGGTCTGCGCAGATACCCAAGAACCCGGAATCGGATCATCGGTGATCCTGAATTCCTGGCTTCCTGATAAAAGCTCCTTTCCGGTTTTATCAGAAAGAGTAACCCTGATAGCATACCTTCCGGGATCTAATCCTTCCAAAGAAATTTCCTCCATAAAATCTCGGCTGCTTGGGTATTCACGGACTTTTTTTTCAAAAGTCAGCGGGGTTTGTCCTTGTCTGAAGAAAATGTATTTCAGAGTCGCTTCTTCCCTGAGTTCAGGGGTCAAGTTGTATATCTGGAAGAACAGATGGAGCTTATCTTTCCCTAGAAATGTATTCCTCAGAGTGGGATAAATCTGCATATTTCCAACCTGATAGGCTCTGTGAATTCTTCCCTCTGGAAGGTCTTTTTTTATGTTTCGAGCCAAGATTAGAGTGCTGATCTGGAGCTGTTCAGGCGGGGGCACTCTTAATTGAGTCTCAAATGAAGTGAATTCCTTGGTCACTGTGTTTTCTAGAAGAAGGTTGAAGGTGAAATCTCCTGAGATGATGGGAAAGGAATCATACAGATGAAAAGGCCTTTTTCCTATGGCTTCAAGCTCCTCTTTTTTGAGTTCAATAGGAATATTTCTTTCCATTTGGAAAATGGTCTTGTCCTTGGAATCCGTCACCCTCAGGGATGCCCGCAAGTTGGTGAAATATTTATCCTTATAAAAATCCACAGCCAGATTTTCAGGGACAATGGTGTAGTTCACAAAAAACAGACCTGAGGGATGCTGGAGCACATCCACTTTGGATTGGTTTCCGATGTAGTGGACTGAATAGCTGACATCCACTGTGGCTTTGTGTTCCAGGAATTCATAGGCATAGTCTTCATCCAGTTTTTTGGTGGGATAAGTCTCCACTTCTTTGATAAAAATAGCCGAGGGCAGCCTGTAAGTGTATCCTTTTCTACCTGGAAAGTTAGAAAGAGAGGCATCAGCCAGTTCATACCCTGCATTTC
Source organism: Acidobacteriota bacterium (assembly GCA_035655135.1). Taxonomy (GTDB): domain Bacteria; phylum Acidobacteriota; class Aminicenantia; order Aminicenantales; family Aminicenantaceae; genus WJMT01. Next base: position 2,563 of record DASRVI010000136.1, read on the forward strand.
CTTTAAGAATCAAATAGGCCTGGATATCCCTGGGATCAGCCGAACGAGACATCTCTTGGATTTCGGCGGCTGTACCCGGATCCAAACTCATTCCTCCCTGATCATCAAAAGAGGCTATATCCGGATATCTTTCAT
>DASRVI010000137.1:0-8370 GCA_035655135.1 Acidobacteriota bacterium
ATTTGATAACCTGCCACAGCTCCTGCTTTCCAAGAATCTATGGTGTATTCATTGTTCCACCACTCTGATAGAACATTTGGTTCTTTTTTTATAATGTCTTTTACTGTCTTAACAATGCCTATTAAAGGGATCAATTCTCCTTTTAATACACGCTCATTTTTTTGCTCTTTTGCCATTTTAGACTCTCCAATAGATATTTATGTATCATATTTATCATTTTATCTTAATATAGGCAAATCCTTCTATGCCATCATTTTTTCATCCAGTGTCAATTATTTTTCTTTGACAAGAGATATCTGGCTTCACATCAAGCATCTTTGTATGATATTAATGTAAAGATATAATTAAAGGTGATCTTATTTTAGAAAATAAGGAGGCTAACTGAAATGCGCAAGAATTTTTGTTTTTTTCTTATATTGATCTTTTCTCTAACCAGTATACTGATTGGGGCCAAAGCATCATTCACTCTGGAACAAGTTCTGAGCGCTCCGTATCCATGGAGTCTGGTATCAGCCAAAAATGCCGACCGTATTGCCTGGGTGTTCAATTTCCAAGGAGCCAGAAATGTTTGGACCGCAGCAGCGCCTGATTTTAAACCCATCAATCTGACTGGATTTTCCCGTGATGAAGTCTTTGAAATCCCGGATGTTAATATTACTGACAATGGCAAAATCGTTGTCTTTGTTAAAGCAGGCCGTCCCAACAGCGAAGGTTGGGTGACCAATTCTGACAGTGATCCGGCTGGAAGGGAACAGGCGGTTTGGGCGGTTCGAACCGACACAAAGTTAATGTGGAAAATTGCTCTGGGGAGAGATCCGGTTCTTTCTCCTGATGGTCAATGGGCTCTGTTGGTTAAAGATGGACTGATCTATCGAGTCTCACTCTCAACTCCTTCAGATCCAAGTGAAATGCCAGAGCTTGAATTGATGTTTAAAGCCGCTGGAAGTAACGGCTCCCCCCGATGGTCCCCTGATGGCACAAAGATTGCTTTTGTCAGTAGGCGGGATGATCACAGCTTTATTGGAATTTACCATATAGACAAACGAAAAATCACATGGATTGCCCCCAGTGTTGACCGGGACAGCAGTCCTTGCTGGTCTGGCGATGGGCAGAAAATCGCCTTTGTTCGCCGGCCAGGACTTCAGTATGATGATTCCTCCGGTTTCCGTTATCGCGGACCTGCTGAACTTGAGATCTGGATTGCAGATGTGAATAAAGGAACAGCCAAAAAGATATGGAGTTCTCCTGAAAAAGAACCTCTTTTCTACTCCTTTAGAAATTTTGAACTGACCGCCAATGATCGAATCCTGTTTACAGCAGAAAATGAAGAATGGAATCATGTGTATTCTCTTCCCATATCAGGAGGAGAACTCGTTGACCTGACACCTGGAGAAGGTTTTGTGGAACACCTGGGGCTCAGCAGCGACGGCAAGACTCTCTTTTTCAGCAGCAATCAAGATGATATCCACGGAAGACATATCTATAAAGTCTCCACTTCTGGAGGAAAAGTGGTTCAATTAACTAAAAAAGACACTATCGGGACTTATCCCACAGCTTTAGGATCAGGAAAGAAAGTGGCTTTTCTTTATGCCACAGCTGTCCACCCTACTTCTATTGCTATGATTCCAGCTGATGGGGGAGAGATAGATGTTGTAGCACCGGAGGAACTACCGGGAGGATTTCCCGTTAATGATTTGGTGATTGCTGAGTTAGTGATGGTCGAAGCTCCTGACGGACTGGAAATTCCCTGTCAGTTATTTCTCCCCAAAGATGCCAAACCAGGCGACAATCGGCCTGGTGTGGTCTATACCCATGGGGGTCCCATCCGTCAGATGCTCTTGGGCTGGCATTATATGGAGTTTTATTCAGAGGCTTATGGAATCAACCAGTATTTTGCCAATAATGGTTATGTGGTGTTATCAGTCAACTACCGCAGCGGGATAGGCTACGGCCGTTCATTTCGGGAAGCCGAGAATACGGGTATGCAGGGGGCTGCTGAATATCAGGATGTCCTGGCAGGAGCCAAGTATCTTCAGAATCGACCAGAAGTCGATCCCAACAGAATCGGTAAATGGGGACTTTCTTACGGGGGCCTTCTGACAGCCATGGCATTAGCCCGGAATTCAGATATTTTCAAGGTAGGTGTGGACATGGCTGGGGTGCACGATTGGTCGAAACTGCGCGGGAGGCTTGATGAAAAAATGAGCAAAACAGCACGTGAGTCATCCCCTGTGGCACATATTGAGAACTGGACTTCTCCAGTTCTTTTTATCCATGGTGATGACGACCGTAACGTGCCTTTTCAACAGACAACTGATATTGTGCAAAAGTTAAGAGCTAAAGGAAATGTCCATATTGAACTCATGATCGCTCCTGATGAGCCCCATGAATTTCTCCTGCACAAAAACAGAATGGAAGCGTACAAACGCACTTTTGAATTCATCAATCGTTTTATTGGAAAGTAATCAGAAGATTGGCCCGTACATGACTCAAGTCCAACTTCTTGATGTCACTTTTTTTTTGAAAAATGAAGAAGGATGTTGCAGCCGCTTGCCTTTGATTACTGGCGTGTACAGCAAAAGTAAAAGTTGACTGGAATTGTTTCTGTTGTGTATGATTGGCTGTGGAGTCAATCCGGTCACAGGCAATAAGGAGTTGATGCTTTTCTCAAAAGTGCTTCGTTAGAGCCGTTCATAATGATTTTCTTTTCAATAAATACATGGAGGCTGGAAACATGAAAAAAATCAAATTAATTTGTATCATTTTAACTTTTGCATTAACTACCATTAGCATTCAAGCTCAGGAAAAACGGCCCATGACCGTAGATGACGCCTTGAATATGGTTCAGGTGGGAAATCCACTTGTATCTCCTGATGGAAATTGGGTGCTTTTCTCTCAGTCTGAGCTCAACTGGGAAGAAAATAAGAGAGAAACTAAATATTACATGGTATCTGCGGATGGAGGTGAACCTTTCCAGTATATTGGTAAAGAAGGCGGAAGTCGTTTTCAGTTTTCTCCTGACGGACGCTTCTTGACTTTTTTGCGGAAAAAGGATGAAAAACAGCAGGTATTCTTGATGCGGACTTCAGGAGGAGAAGCCGTTCCGTTGACAGAACATAATAACAGCATCGGAAATTATAAGTGGGGACCCGGATCTCAAAAAATCTATTTCGTGGCAGAAGAGCCTTTGAGCAAGGAAGAAAAGAAAGAAAGGGAAGCGGGTTATGATTCCTTTTTTGTGGATGAGGGCCCTAATGGTCAAACCCGGGACAACTGGGAGAACCTTTGGGTATTTGATCTGGAAACAAAAAAGGAAAAACGCTTGACAGAAGAAGATTTCATGCTGGGAGATTTTGATATCTCTCCTGATAACAAGTCTATTGTTTTTACAGCCAGATATTCCAACCGGCGCAATGACAGATATAAAGATGAGATTTATCTTTTTGATATTGAATCCAAAGAAAAGAAGCAATTAACCAATAATAAAACCCCAGAGAGCGGCCTGACATGGTCTCCAAATGGAAAAATAATTGCTTATTTAGCTTCCGGCGATCAATTATGGCTTAACCGAAACGCTAAGATATTTCTTATGGATGTTGATACTGGAAAATACCGATTGCTTTCCAAAAAATATGAAGGGACCATCCGAAACCTGGTCTGGACTCAAGACAGTCAGAACATCCTCTTCCAAGGACAGCAAGGAAGCAACGTCAATTTATATACCATCAATATTCAAAGCGGTGAATATCGAAATCTGACCCATGTTTCCGGAAGTTTGAGTGTTGGATCTTTTTCTCGGGACCGCGGACGGATCGCTTACACTTTTTCTGATTATGACACTCCATCGGATGTGTATGTGACTGATGTCGATTCATTCAAGCCTGTTCGGCTATCCTATGCTAATCCTTGGGTTGAAAAGGAACTTCTTCTTGCCGACATGAAAATTATTCAGTGGGAAAGCATCAAGGATTTTACTATAGAGGGGCTTCTGCATCTTCCTTCGGACTATAAAAAAGGACAAAAATTGCCGCTGCTTTTGAATATTCACGGTGGTCCGGCTGGTTGTTTCACCAACAGCTTCCGGGCTCATTATCATATCTACGCCGGACTCGGTTACGCTTCCCTTTCCCCCAATGTCCGTGGCTCCAGCGGATACACCGACAAGCTTCGTGAAGGGAACACTGTTCAAGCTGGGGATGGTATCGGAAAAGGCGATTACTGGGATTTGATGAACGGAGTTGACTATGTTTTTGATGAAGGCTATGCGGACTCGGATAAACTAGCTCTTCGGGGCTGGAGTTACGGAGGGATTCTGGGAGGATGGACCATCACTCAGACCCATAGGTTTAAGGCTGCTTCTCTCGGAGCAGGAGTCTATGCCTGGCCATGCGAATACGGACCAGGATTCAATCATGATGTAAGGCTTTGGCATATTGGAGGCACTCCATGGACAAATACAGAGGCCTGGTTGGAGCAGTCTGCATTCACCCATGTGGAAAATGTAGAAACACCGACTTTTCTCATTCACGGCATGAAAGATATCACAGACACAGAAGCCCAAAGTATGCTCTTTTTTACCGCCTTAAAAGATATTGGAAAAGCACCGGTTCGGTATGTCCGGGTTCCCCGAGAGCCACATGGATTCAGGGAGCCGCGCCACCAGCGAACTCGAACTATTGAAGAAATTAAATGGTTTCAAAAACATGTTCTGAATCAGGACTGGAATCCTTGGGAGCGGGAAAGCGAAAAAAAAGACAAGGACAAAGAGGGAGAGAATAAACAAGAGAAGGAGAAATAATGGTGTTAGATATTGATTTTGTGAGAAAGCAGTTTCCAGCTCTTTCAGGGGATTGGGTGTTTTTTGATAATGCCGGAGGTTCCCAGACTCTTCAATCTGTTATAGACAGGATCAGCGAATACTTATTGACTTCAGATGTCCAGTTGGGCGCTTCCTATGAACTATCCCAATTAGCTGGAGAAAGGGTGAATAAAGCGGCTGAGTCCATGGCTGAATTGGTCAACGCCAAAAAATCATCTGAAATCGTGATGGGTTCGTCAACATCTATGTTGATACGGATTTTATCTTTATGTTTAAGAGAGACTCTTGAACAAGAAGATGAGATCATTGTCACAAACTGTGACCATGAAGCCAATATAGGTCCGTGGAGAGACCTGCAAGAAAATGGATTGAAAATCAAAGAATGGAAAATAAACCGTGATTCCCTAAGGTTAGAACTGGAAGACCTGAAAAATTTGATATATCCAAAAACCAAATTAGTGGCCGTGAACCATGTGTCTAATATTTTAGGAACCATCAATCCTATCAAGAGAATTGCATCAATAGTTCATAATAATGGAGCTATGATCTGTGTGGATGGGGTGGCTTATGCTCCCCACCGTTTGATTGATGTTCAGGATTGGGATGTGGATTTTTATACCTTTAGTTTTTATAAAGTCTTTGGGCCTCACTATGCTTTGCTGTATGGAAAAGAACCTTTGTTACTGGATATCCCTGGAATCAATCACTTTTTCATCAAACAAACCGATATTCCTCTCAAATTCCAGCCTGGAAATGTTAATTTTGAATTGAGTTACGGAATGATGGGATTTTGTGATTATGTGCATGAATTTGCCGGATATCATGAAAAAAGAAAAAAAGAGAGTTTTTTGAGACAGAAAGCTTTAACCACCTTTAACCTAATAAGAGACCATGAGGAAGTCTTGAGTGGGCGTCTTCTTGATTACCTGAATAGCAAACCTAATGTCAGAATCATTGGAGAAAAAATTTCTGAAAGCTCAAAAAGAGTGCCCACTATCTCGTTTGTGGTTGATGGGATGAAAAGCGATTCCATCACCAGAGAAGTGGATAAATATAAAATTGGAATACGTTATGGACATTTTTATGCTAAACGGCTCATAGATGCTTTAGAGCTGGACAAACAAAATGGGGTAATTCGAGTCAGTATGGTTCATTATAACACTTTAGAGGAAGTGGACCGCCTGATACAGATTTTTGACCGATTATTTTAAACAAAGATAAAGTAAGGTAGAAAGAATAGGAAGTCAATGGGGAAAAGAAGTCAACGAACAGAGATACGAGATGGTGATCATCCCCTAACACATTAATTCTTGCATATATCCATATCTAAATATTATCATATTCAGAAGCATTAGAATTTAAGATGAATTCAAATGATGGAGATCAAACCATGAATAAAAAGAAATCAGTTCTTCTCACATTCCTATTATTCTTATTTTTTTCAATCCCTATATACATTAGCGGGGACTGCTTTACAGTTTTGGTTGGGAAAAAAGCTTCGATTGATGGATCGGTTTTGTTTGGGCACAATGAACAGAATGGCGGCCGAAGAATTGTCAATTATCGATATATCCCCAGGATAAAACATGAACCCGGAGAGATGGTCGTCCTTAAAAATGGAGGGAAATTACCTCAAGTGGAGGAAACTTGGGCTATGCTGTGGCTTCAAAATCCTGAAGTCCAGTTTGGGGACTCTTATTTTAATGAGTGGGGAGTGGCGGTGTCTTCAGATGCTTGTCCTACCAAAGAAGACTCCTATAAAGAATTGGTCAAAAGAGGAGATATCACAGATGGAGGAATCGGCTATATGCTCAGGCGGCTGGTGGCTCAAAGAGCTAAAACTGCCAGACAAGGAGTGAAAATCGCAGGAGACTTGCTTAATCAATTTGGATATACTTCTTCTGGTCGTTCTCTTATCATTGCAGATCCTAACGAAGCTTGGGTTTTAGCTATAGCCAGAGGCAAGCATTGGATCGCTCAGAAATGTCCTGATGATGAAGTGGTGCTTCTTCCCAATATCCATATTGTGGGTGCTGAAGCTGATATCAATGATGTTGAGAATGTGATGGCTTCGCCAGGATTGGAAAAGTATGCCATTGAAAGAGGCTGGTATGATCCCTCTACAGGAGAGCCTTTCAGCTTTAAAAAAGCTTTTTCACCCCCTCCCTGGGAAAAAAGTTTTAGAGGGAATTATGGAGTGGATCCCAGACAGTGGTATGCTCAGTGCCAGGTTAAAGGGGAAACCATAGATTTGGACTCAGTGAATGAACTACCATTTTCTGTAAAGCCAAAAAACTCCATGAGTGTCAAAAGTGTGGCTCAAATATTGCGAAGCCATTTAGAAGGAACAGAATTTGATACCACTGAAAGCTATAAAAAAGGTTCTCCCCATAAAGTAAGATCTGAAGCTTCACGGATTTGTGGATCAACCACCCAGGAAGGAGCTGTCTATCAGCTGAGGGGCTGGATGCCCGTTGAAATAGGTTGTGTGGTGTGGCGTTCATTGGCCGCTCCTTGTTCCAGTGTCTTGACTCCCTGGTATCTTTGCATGAATGAAATGCCCGACCCTTATTACAAACCAGGGGATATTGAGGAAGAAATGGATTTAAACAGGCATTTTAATTATCCTAAGCAAAGGTTTGAGTTTGATCCTGATTTTGCCTTTGATGTGTTCAATGCGCTTGAAAATCTGGTGGATATTGATTACATAAAAGCCATTAGAATTGTCCGTTCTGAATGGGACCCCTTTGAAAAACAGCAGTTCGCTGTGCAGCCCATACTCGAAGAGACAGCAATGAAGATTTATGAAAAAGATAAGAAATTGGCTGAAGAATTTCTCACTGATTATTCATTATCCAGGGCTACTCTTGCTTTTTATAAAGCCAAACAGCTGGTAAACAAATTAAAAATGATTTATTGGAGAAACTGAGGATTAGTTTTGTGCCTTTTGATTGGTGTTTTATTCCCAGACAAATCAGTAATCTATGGAAAATTATATTGATTTTTGGTATATTAACGGCTCAAGGAGTGATACATCTTCAGTAACTTCAAAAGAGTTCTGTAATTCGACGTTTTCACCCAAGGAGGAAAAATGAATAGAGAAAAAATGTTTTTTACAGTTTTAATACTGGGAATCATGATCCTATTGATTCAGCCGGTTCCAGCAACAGCTCAAGAAGAAAAAGAAGAAGCTGAACCCATATTTATCCCCAAGCAAGTCAAGGCTGAACTGGAGAAAGGAATTGAAAACCGCACCCCTCGAATGGATATTCCTTTTGAAATATTTGAGAATATCTATCTTCCTGCAAGGCAGAATATTCACAGCATCTTTCTTTTTAAAGTCAAAAATAAAGATCTTGGATTTGACTCATCCTTAAATGTTCCCACAACCGAAAAAGAAGGAGAAAGCGAAACTCAAGAAGCTTTCACAGAACCTGATACGCTTATGACTGAGCTCAATGCGTTTCTTTGGTTTCAACAAGTGGGTGGGGACTATAGCCAAGAAGCATATGTTCCTGTTCAGCTCAAGGAAGAAAAAGACAGTTATGACC
>DASRVI010000138.1:0-2518 GCA_035655135.1 Acidobacteriota bacterium
AAACAATTTCTACGGACTGCCGAATGAAAGCGTCATTCATCGGTATAAAAAAACAGGAGCTGAAGTATACAGGACAGACCATCACGGAGCTGTCAAAATTGTTTCTGACGGCAAAAATATTTCAGTCACAACAGCAGCCCAAAAATATACCAAGGACCCATAAAATAGAATAATAGAACAAGAAAACAGTAAAACCCTGCTTATCTGAAATATATAAAAGCGACTTTCACTCCCAATTCTCTATCATCAGTGGATTCCGGAAATAGTTCTGCGGGAACAAAAGTCTTATCAGTGGCTATGGTCAAATAAAAATCATCATCTTCGCCCAATTTTTCTTCACTGATATTATAAGTCTTTTCGAAAACGGCATGCTCAGGAGTAAATTCATCCAGAATGGTATCGTTTATTTTAAAGATCACTTTCTGATCTGGAACCGCATTTTTGTTAACCTCTCCTTTGATGATGAGGAGAGCATCTCTATGGGGGTTATCAATAATGCATTTGGCTTGTTTGGATGTCCATCTCCAGTTCTTAAAATGGTAATCCGGATCCATTTCAAGGTCATACCAACCGTCCATATATATCACTTGAGGAGCATCGAGGGGAGGAGGGTATACTTTTAATTTCTGGCTCAGGATCTGCTGTTCTGATTCCCCAGTCTTGTCGTAAGGAGAATAAAATCCAACTGAAAGCTTTAGGGTTTCTTCTCCTTTAAAATCAGGATCAAACTCATCTATAAAAACAGGGATATAAATTCTTTGAGTGAATTTATACTCTTTGTTAGGCTCCCATTTAGATGTAGGGAATTCAGGAAAATAATCAGCCTGAAAGAGCATATTGTCTCCATGCCAGAAATGAACAAACACATTATAATCTCTTCTCATTCCCTCAAATTCACTGCTGGTCTTCCATATAAATGTTATATCTGTCACTAAATTGTCCGACAATTCATCTTCTGAAAAATTGACTTCCAGGTCGATTCCTTTAATTCCTGTTTCCTGCTTGCAGTTATAAGATGCTGATATCAATATTAAGGCTAATCCCACAGCATACAATCTTTTCCACATATTTATCCTCCTGATTGAAGTATCCATAATTATAATTAAACCTAATTTCAATGTAAAGCATCAACCAAAACATATAAAGTTTATCTTTAAAATAATTTTTTTCCCTAATCTCTAAAGAAATTCAGGTGTGGCTGAAGCGACATTAAAGATTTAGCCTTCTGATGAGGTGAATATGATTCTGGGAAATTCACAAGTTGAGATTGCGGTAGATGCGAGGCGCAGGGTGTGAAGCTGTGGTCCCTCACCGCGAAGGCCCTGCAACGAAGCAGATGCCGCAAGATCAGCTTGCCTGTAAGGTAAAATATGTATGCATAATATTAAAATCGCAATAGGATAGGAGTAAGAATCATGCGGTTACTAAATAAAACATTGATAAAATGTCACATCATGAAAAATATGTATGAGAACGCATACATATTTTATGAATGACCAGAATGTTTGACCCACGGATAGGGGGAGTTACGCAGGAGCCGAGAAAAACGAAGAAGAATGGCGTTAAAAATCTTTAGCGAGAGACAGCCACACCTGAATTTCTTTTTTATTTGCCATAACCCAAGCAAATGTTATATATTCCAGATTAAATGAAACCAGTTCTTTATTTTCTTTCACTTTTCCACAGATTGGGAACCAAAACATTAAGGTTTTTATATGATCAAAACATAAAAAAAAGAAAATCAGTCCCCATTCCTGTAATCAGTATAGGAAATATTACTTTTGGAGGTTCAGAAAAAACTCCCCTTTCAATAAAACTCATCACCATTCTTTTCGAAAAAGGATTTAATCCTGCGCTCATTTCAAGAGGCTATAAAGGAAAATGGGAAAAAAGCGGAGGAGAGGTGTCTCCTGAAAATATTGATTCAATAGACTGGAAGACCACCGGAGATGAACCTTATATGACAGCCCGGAATGTGCCTGAAGCAGGTATCTTTCTTGGAAAAAACAGGGTTTCATCATGTCTTAAAGCATATAAGAAAGGATATGATATTGCTGTGATGGACGACGGATTTCAGTACTTTTCACTCCAAAAAGACCTGGAGATTGTTCTTCATGATATGTCTGATAAAGCTCTGCTGCGAGAATCCATATCTGCTCTTAAAAAAGCTCACATTATTTTATTGAAAAAAAACCCTTTTAAAAATAAAAAAGACCAACGGGAATCATTACCGCTCCGTACCCCTGTATTTGAATATTCAGTTTTCTGTAAGGGATTGGTAAAACTGGGGACTGACCAGATCACAAATCCAGAAAAATTCCAAAAGAAAAAAGTGCTGGCATTCTCCGGCATAGCCCGCCCCCAGAGGTTCCTAAACTCCCTTGAAGAAAAAGGAATCAAACCTGATGCCTTTATTGAATTCCCTGATCATTATGATTATCCCATGACCGCTGTTGATAAAATAATCCATAAACACCAATCCATAAACAGCGATATCGTGGTAACCACTGAAAAAGAT
>DASRVI010000139.1:0-5249 GCA_035655135.1 Acidobacteriota bacterium
TCCAAGAAAATGGAAAGGGTTCATCATTTTCCTTTGTTTCTGATGGTATGTGTGAGCATGGAATTTCTTTCCCCCTCAATTACCAGCTTAAGGAGATATCTGAGCTGGATGTGATCATTCTTTTGGGTGGAAATGTCATGGAATCCAATCCAGTTGTTTGGGTAAAGATTCTTAAAGCATTAAACAAAGGAGCTGATTTTATAGTCACTGGGTTTATGGAATCAGCTATGGACCGACATGCTTCAAAAAAATTGAGAATAAAACCAGGCATGGAATCCTGTTTCCTAGCCTATCTTTCAAAATGGATCATTGAAAAGAACGGGAACAAGGAATTTTCTTCAATAAGTGGTTTCAATGAATTTAAAAAGTCTCTGGATTCATTTTCTTGGGATCAGTTAAAACAAAAAACAGGGATTAGTCTCAAGGAAATAGAAAAGACCGCAGATATCATTAAAGAAAGCCAGAAATTAGGATTTATTTTTTCCCCTCAGTTTTCTTCCCCTGAAAGGGGCAGAGCCAATGCCAAAGCGCTCTTGAACTTAGTTTTCCTCACCAACGCACGGATATTTCCCTTAAGTGCAGAAGCCAATGACCGCGGCTGGCATTTCATTAACAAGAATTTTTTTGAAAAAGAAAACAAATCCGAAGAGGTGCTGAAAAAGATAAAAAAAGGACAGGTTAAAGCCTTATTCACAGCCGCGCCCATGAGTTTGCCTGATGATTTGGACCTTGAATTTTTAATCATACAGGATAGTTTTTGGGGAAGCCATATGGATAAAGCAGATCTAGTGCTTCCTGCTGCTGTTTTATCAGAAACAGATGGATCCATGGTCAATACGGAAGGCCGGATTCAAAGACTAAAAAGCCCCTTGGATACCCTAGGCAAAGCCAAACCAGACTGGAGAATCATAACTGAAATAGCTCAAAAAATGGGCTCAAAAGATTTCAATTACAGCACAACCCACCACATTAGGAAGGAAATAGGGAAGGAAATACCAGCTTTTAAACATATTGCTGAGATAGATTCAGAAAAAAGACAAGAGGTTTTTCTAAATGAGAACTCCGAATACAACAAAAAATTAATTCCGTTAAAGCCTGTTATCGGATTGAATAAATTAACTCAAGAATATCCCCTTCGGTTGAGACTGGGATCCAGCCTCGACTATTACAGAAGCATGGCATTGAGTGAAGAAATCACAGAGTTTGAAATGTTCCGAAATATTAAATGGATAAAAATAAATAATAAGGATGCTGAAAAATTTAAGGTCAAAGAAGGAGATTCTGTGGTTTTAGAATCTAAAAAAGGGAAGTTCTCAGGAACGATTCACGTCACAGAATTGATTCCAGAAGGAATAGTGACAGCCTATTATGCAACTCTGAGGAGTGAGAATAGAGCTGCTTGGGATCTGATACCCGTAAGGATTGTAAGAGGACAATAATGCCTAAAATTTTGGATAGAAAGAGATTGGTGCCCAATATTCATATGATTGAAATATCAGCACCAGATATTGTTAAAAATTGCAAGCCAGGTCAGTTTGTTATTCTGATGCCCGATAAAAAAGGAGAGAGAATCCCTCTATCAATAGCTGATTGGAACAAGGAAAAAGGATCCATAACTTGTGTGTTTATGGTAGTGGGAACCTCCACTCATAAACTGGCTCGATTCCAACCCGGAGATGAGATTCCAGTTTGTGTGGGGCCTTTGGGAAAACCAGCTGAAATCGATAAATTTGGGACTGTTCTTTGTGCTGCGGGTTGCTATGGAATAGGAGCCATTTATCCTATCGCCAGGGCCTTGAAAGAAGCTGGGAACAAGGTTATGACTCTAATAGATGCCAAAGCAAAATATCTTATATTCTGGGAAGATCGGTTTAAAGAGATCAGTGATCAGTATTTTGTATCTGCCAGAGATGGATTTTATGACTGCAAAGATTATATTCCTAAAGTTCTTAAGGAAGTGTTGAAAGAAAATAAAATCGATAGAGTTATTTCCATAGGATGCACTTATCTTATGTATACTTGTTCAGAAGCTACCAGATCCCTTAACATTGATACCTATGTGAATTTGAATCCCATCATGGTGGATGGAACCGGGATGTGTGGAGTCTGCCGTTTAAAGGTGGGAGAAAAAACTCGATTTGCCTGTGTGGATGGGCCTGAGTTTGACGGACATCTGGTTGATTGGAATGAACTTTTTTATCGAAGAAAATCCTATTTTGATGATGAAATTCAATCCATGTGTTATTGGGAAAGGAAAAAGAAACACCAAAAATGACTAAGGAAAAACTTTCTCCAGAACTCAAAAAAGAGTTGAAGAAGACTTTTGAAGAGGAATGGCGTGAGGCCTTACGCAAATCCATTCCTATGAAGGAACGAATGAAGCTTTCCAGGCAGGACATGCCGGAGAGAGAGCCGGAAGAGCGAAACAAAGATTTCAAAGAAGTCAATCAGGGTTTGGATGAAGAGGCGGCGGTCAAAGAAGCCATGAGATGCCTCGACTGCGCCAATCCTCAGTGTGTCAAGGGCTGTCCTGTGGGTATTGATATCCCTTCTTTTATCAAATTGATTGAGAAGAAAAAATTTCTAGAAAGTGCTCAAAAAATAAAGGAAACAAACAGTCTTCCTGCGGTGTGCGGAAGAGTTTGCCCCCAAGAAACTCAATGTGAGGAATTATGTAATCTAAAAAAAGCCACTGGAAGTCCTGTGGCAATCGGAAATCTGGAAAGGTTTGCCTCAGATTATGAAAGAAAAAAGGAGAAAGTTCATGTTCCTAAAATACCTGCTTCCACTGAGCGTAAAGTAGCCGTGATTGGTTCAGGTCCTGGAGGACTGACTGTGGCTGGAGAATTGGCGAGGAAAGGACATCAAGTCACTGTTTTCGAAGCCCTTCATGTTCCAGGTGGAGTTTTGGCTTATGGGATTCCTGAGTTCAGGCTGCCTAATTATATCCTGGATGCTGAAGTTAATTATCTCAAAAAACTTGGAGTCGAGTTCAAGATGAATTTTGTGGTGGGTATGACAATGACCATAGAAGACCTGAGAAAGGAAGGCTATCAAGCGTTTTATATTGGGACGGGAGCAGGACTTCCCAATTTTATGGGTTTGCCTGGCGAAAATCTAATCGGAATTTATTCAGCCAACGAATATTTGACCAGAGTGAATCTCATGCGAGCCAATCAATTTCCAGAATATGACACACCTGTTTTTTTAGGGGAAAAAGCGGTTGTTCTTGGAGGGGGCAATGTGGCCATGGATTCAGTCAGAACAGCCCAGCGACTGGGAGCCAAAGAGGCGACTATTGTTTACCGGCGTTCAAGGAAAGAAATGCCGTCAAGAGAGGAAGAAATCCATCATGCAGAGCAAGAAGGAATTAAATTTCATTTTCTCACCAATCCTGTCCGTTATATCAGCGATGAGAACAACCGGGTCAAAGCTATGGAGTGTATACAAATGAAGCTGGGTGAGCCAGACTCCTCTGGGAGACGGAGGCCCATCCCTATTGAGGGTTCTGAATTCATCATGGAAGTGGACCTAGTGGTGGTGGCTATAGGGAACAGTCCCAATCCTTTAATAGGAAAAGTCACGCCAGGTCTTAAAATAGGAAAATGGGGAAATGTGGAGGTGGATTGGAACACCATGGCTACCAGCTTAGAAGGAGTTTATGCAGGAGGAGATTTAGTCCGAGGTGGGGCCACTGTGATTTTAGCTATGGGGGATGCTCGAGTGGCTGCAAGAGAGATGCATAAGTATCTCACCACTTGAGCTTGGTCGGGCTCTTGTCAAAAGGATTTTGTTCATATATGATTCTGTTGACATGGATCATTAATGAGTCCGGGTTGACTATGGAGGATGACCATGAGTTGGGTCGATGAATATAAAAAAAAGCTAGTGAGTGTGGAAGAAGCTGTCTCAGAAATTGAAAGCAAACAAAGAGTCTACATCGGTGGGAATGCAGCTACGCCTTATGTCTTGGTTAACGCTCTTGCAGAAAGAAAAGATGAATTGAAATCTGTTGAATTGGTTCATGTCCTCTTGTTAGGCGAAGATCCTTTTTCAAAACCTGGAATGGAAGGACATTTCAGGCATAACTCTTTATTTGTGGGGCCAGCCGACAGAAAAGCTATTAATGAGGGAAGAGCGGATTATATTCCCATTTTTCTTCATCAGATACCTGAATTGTTCTATTTCAAACAGATGCCCATTGATGTGGCCATCCTTCATCTCTCCCCCCCAGATGAACATGGTTTTATGAGCTATGGAGTGGAGGTTCTCTGTTCCAAAGCAGCGGCTGAGACAGCAGATGTGGTGATCGCTCAAATAAATGAACAAATGCCCAGAGTTTTGGGTGATTCCTTTATTCATGTCTCTAAAATAGACAAGATTGTGGAAGTTTCTGAATCTCTTCCAGAGCTGGAGAAAAAACCTTTTAGTGAAGTGGAAAGGAAGATCGGTTCTCATATTGCTGGTTTGATTGAGGATGGTTCCACCCTGCAGCTTGGAATCGGGGGAATACCAGATGCGGTTCTTTCAGCCTTGAAAGACCGGAGAGATCTGGGGAGTCACACTGAGATGGTCTCTGATGGAGTCATGGAAGCCATAGAAACCGGAGTCATCACAGGAGCTAAAAAGACATATCATGCCAATAAAGTCATTCTCACTTTTATTCTGGGTTCAAAAAAACTGTATGAATTTGCCAATAACAATCCTGTTTTTGAAGCCCACCCCACAGATTACACCAATGATCCCTTCATTATTGCAAGGAACGATCAGATGGTGGCTATCAATTCAGCCATTGAGATCGACATTTCAGGACAGGTTTGTTCAGATTCAATCGGCAAATACATTTACAGTGGTTTCGGAGGGCAGGTGGATTTTATTCGGGGGGCTGCCCACTCCAAAAACGGAAAGCCTATCATAGCTCTTCCATCCACAGCCAAAAAAGGAGATATGTCCCGAATTGTCCCTTATCTTAAGAAAGGAGCTGGAGTGGTGACCACGCGGGCTGATGTGGAATATGTGGTCACTGAGTATGGCGTGGCTTATTTGCATGGAAAGAACTTACAAGAGAGAACTCGAGCTTTGATTGAAATCGCGCATCCTAAATTCAGAGATGATTTGATCAAAGAAGCCAAAAGTCGAAATTTATTAAGATAAATAATATGATAAATGAGACAATCTTCTTTATTTAAGTCTGAGCAGGGGCATATCGGGACTGATGAGTCTGGAAAAGGCGATTACTTCGGCCCATT
>DASRVI010000140.1:0-3261 GCA_035655135.1 Acidobacteriota bacterium
CACCCTATCTGTCACTGGCTTCAACTGTATCCATTAAAGAGCAAAATGTTAATGAATTTATAACTCTTTTAGAACAAGCACTCCAAATCGATCCTGATAAATACCCCTCTCTAAGACTTCAAAATACCATATATCATAGAAAAGCAAAATGGATGCTAGAACACATTGAAGATTATTTTGTCGAAATAAAATAAAATCATGGAAGAATAATGAAAAATAAGAAATTATCCCTGGTCATTTTAATGACTTTTTTATACCCAGTATTGTGTTTTTCTCTGAATTCAACCATCATTAAAATAGGAAGCATCGCTCCCAAGCGATCTCCTTGGGACGATGCTTTAAGGCTCCTCAATCAGCAGTGGCAGCAAATCACTGACGGAGAAGTGGAGCTGAAAATTTATCCAGGTAGTATTGCTGGAAATGAATCCGACACATTGAGAAAGATGAGAATAGGAATACTGGGAGGAGGGGTGTTTACCAACCGGGGTCTCACCAAGATCTATTCAGACATCTATGTGCTCAATATCCCTTTTCTCATCACTTCCAATCATGAGTTGAGCTATGTTTTAGAAAAGATGAAGCCTGTTTTTGAAAAAGGGATGGAACAAAACGGATTTAAACTCATTATCTGGTCAATGGCTGGATGGGTCCATATTTTTTCAAAAGAAAAAGTTCTGTATCCAGAAGACTTAAAAAATCATAAGCTTTCTTTCACAACCGGAGAACCTGTTCTTGAACAGGCTTGGAAAAGATCTGGATACCACATTGTTCCCACGAACCTCAAAGACCTCATGATGGCACTGCAAAGCGGGATGGTGGATTCATTCTATATCACCCCCCTGGTAGCAGCCTCAGGACAGTATTTTCCTCTGGCTCCAAATATGTGCTCCCTCAAAATCGCTCCTATAGTTGGTGGAATTGTGTTCACCCAGAGAATTTGGGATAAAGTGCCGGATCAATATAAAGAAGAAATGCTGGAGGCTGCCCAAGAAATATCTGACAGATTAAACAAAGAGAGAGAAAAACTGGAACAAGAAGCCATTGAAACCATGAAAGAGCATGGTTTAACCATCAATAAGGTTCCCGAAGATTCGGTCCCCCAATGGAAAAAAACAGCAGAAAAGGGAATGGGAGTGCTTATCAACAATGTGTTCTCTAAGGAAATCTATGATAAGTTAAAACAGCATTTAGACGAATATAAAAGGATAAATGAAGAAGAGCATTCTGAAGATTATCCATCTACTTGAAGACCAGCTTGTTTTCTTTGTGGTCTTCCTTCTTGCTCTCATTCCTGTGATGGAAGTCACAGCAAGAAAGCTGTTCAATACAGGGGTCCCGAATTCATCAAATTATATCCATCACCTTGTGCTCATTTTAACCTTTTTAGGAGGAATGATCGCAACCAGAGAAAAAAAACATCTTTCTCTGAGTCTTAGTTTCAATCTTTCAAAAAAAGCCAAATCTCTGATTCACCTAATAATCTCTTCACTAGCCTGCTGTTTCACCACTGCATTTGCCTGGGCTTCGCTTTCTTTTGCCATAAACGGATTCACCTCTGACCAGAAAGTGGGGATATTCAGCCTAAAGTATATCATCGGACTCATGGCTGTAGGCTACCTGGTTATGGCTCTTCGCTTCAGCTTACATGTTAAGAAAAAAGGATTAAAAATCATCTCAGCTGTGTCCGGAATATTTGTGGGAACTCTCCTTTCTCTAAAACCTGTCCTGAATGCCATCACCGGTCTAACGGGTGATTCTCCAAAAATTTTCAGCTCCCTTTCCTCTGGCTACGAAGCCGTGATTTCATCCCTTGCCTGGCCTCTGATTATAGGGCTTATCCTCACCTCCATCTTTGGCATGAGAATTTTCATTGTCTTAGGCGGCACAGCCTTTCTCCTCTTTGCTAAATCAGGGCTGCCTCTTGAAGTGGTCCCTAATGAAGCTTATACCCTTCTTATAAGCCATTCCATTCCAGCCATCCCTCTTTTTACTGTGGCTGGGTTTCTTCTTTCAGAAAGCAAAGCAGGGGAGCGGATCGTGGGATTGTTTAAGTCTTTATTCTCATGGTTCCCGGGAGGGCTTGCTGTAGTGAGTGTTTTAGCCTGTGCCTTTTTCACTACTTTTACCGGCGCTTCAGGAGTCACTGTGCTGGCTTTAGGCGGCTTTCTGTTCATGGTTCTCAGAAAAGGGAATTATAAAAAAAAATTCAGCACCGGACTGCTCACCGCCTCAGGAAGCATCGGTCTTCTGCTGCCTCCCAGTCTCCCTATCATCATCTATGGAGTCACAGCTCAAATAAGCATCAAAGATATGTTTATCGGAGGCCTCCTTCCAGGCGCTTTAATGATTTTAGCCATGGCTCTGGTAGGGGTCGTCTATTCAGTAACCAAAAAAATTCCCAGAGAGCCTTTCAAACTCAAACAAGCAGCTCGATCATTAAAAATTTCTATCTGGGAAATACTTCTTCCCGTTATCATACTAGGTTCTTATTTTGGAGGGCTGACCACTCTGGTTGAAACCGGAGCTGTGGCTGTGGTCTACATATTGATTGTTGAGCTCATTATAACCAGGGATATAAAAATAAAAGGCCTATCCAATATCATAAAAAAATGCATCCCAATCATAGGAGGAGTGCTCTCCATCATAGCTATCGCGAAAGCCTTATCCTATTATATGGTGGATGCTCAAATTCCTGTGCAGCTGGCAGACTGGGCCCAGGCAAATATTGGCTCAAAATACATATTTCTCCTTGTTTTAAATCTGTGTCTGCTGATAACAGGATTTTTTATGGATATATTCTCTGCCATTCTGGTTATTGTTCCCCTGATCATCCCTTTAGGCCAAGTTTTTCAAATACATCCTGTTCACCTTGGAATTATTTTTCTGGCTAATATGGAATTGGGTTACCTCACTCCCCCCGTGGGATTGAATTTATTCCTGGCTTCTTACCGATTTGAAGAACCCATGCAGAAAGTCTACAAAAGTATCCTCCTCTTCTTTTTCATCCAGCTGATATCTGTTCTTATGATCACTTATATGCCTATTCTCTCCACCTGGCATCTATAATTTCTTGGACTATTCATAAAAAAATGAAATTCAGATATGGCTTGTGCTCCGTTCGTCATCACGAGGAGCGGAGCGACGTGGTGATCTGACGACCATTTAATTATAAGGAGGTCATTGCGAAGCTTCGGAGAAGCTGCGGCAATCTCAATGTCATGGGTATTACTTTGGGATTGCTCGTTTCACTCGCAACAACAT
>DASRVI010000141.1:0-3249 GCA_035655135.1 Acidobacteriota bacterium
CTTTTAAGAAAACGATTGATGTTAGTCCGGCAGCGAACAGCTCATATTTTATCCTTTCAGAGTCTTTATAACAGAGTCAGAGGATGCAGTTTTGGCGGAGTCATGTATGTCAAAAGACTTAAAGAAGATGAGATGGATGATTATTTTGAAGACGAAGATTTTGCTCTTGCGGCAAAGACAAACATTGCTTCGATTCGCTTCCTAACCACACAGATCGAAAAGCTGGAAAAGACTGTACTCAAGAAGATAGAGATCTTACCTGAGTTTGAAAAACTCAAGACCATAACGGGTATAGGCAATATCCTGGCTTTGACCATCATGCTTGAGACAGGAAATATCAGACGTTTCCCTAAGGTCGGAAACTATGCTTCCTACTGCCGGTGTGTCCCGAGCGAGAGATCTTCCAATAAGAAAAAGAAAGGAGAAAACAACAGAAAAAACGGCAATAAGTACCTCGCATGGGCTTATGTGGAAGCCGCTAACTTTGCCAGACGTTACTGCTCCAAAGCCAAACGCTTCTATCAGCGCAAATCCGCTAAAACCAATAACATCGTCGCCACAAAAGCCTTGGCTCATAAACTGGCTAGGGCTTCTTATTTCGTCATGCGGGATAGAGTTGACTATGAACCTGAAAGACTTTTTGGATAATACGGCTGCGGCAGAGAACCGAAACAGGGGGTTGGTATGAAACCACCGGTCTGATTGGCCTCCTGCCGCATCCGCTTTTGTGAGTAATAATGTTAAAAAACTCTTTTGCCCATGTCATGAGCCACCCGGGGCTGGAACCAAACCACCGGTCTGTTATCCCACACTCTTGGACATGCCATGGTACCGATTGTTTTCTGGGGCACCTTAATGTGCCAGGGGCATCTTTGTGCCTTGATCCCTATGGGTGACTGAAGCAGAAGATTCTGCATTCTCTCATTCTGAAATAACGGGCGCATTCGAGTCTTTAACATTAACTCACATAATAACTGTATTGATAATATAAATAAAATGAATGATTTTGTCTATTCTCTTGACAGCCGCCTTCTAATGGGCGACCCCTTGTTACAATGGCCTGGTTCGTGATTCTCACAACCCGGATAATATGCATTACATCCATCATCTCCAAGGGGAAATTAAGCTCAAAAAGAAGGATTATGCCGGCGCTATTGAACTCTTTCAGAAAGCCTTATCTTTACAGTCATCAGATCCCCGGAATAAACATGCTGACTATCTGGAATCTTTAGCTGAAGCTTATTACCACTTGGGAGATATGGACAAGACTCAGGAGCAATACGAGAGGATCCTATCTTTAAGCACAGGACGACTGGATTATGGAGACATTTATGCCCTGAGCTATTATTCCCTGGGAAAAATATTCCAGCAGAAAGACTGGAAAGGCAAAGCCATTGAGCATTATGAGAAATTCCTGGACCTATGGAAGGATGCGGACCCCGGAATACCTGAGGTTGAGGATGCCCGGAAGAAATTGGCTGAGCTGAAAGATACGGCCTTAATAAAACAGCAGAAAGTCATTTGAGATAAGATTCCAACTTTTTTAAGGGGAGGGCGCCTTGTCTTAGGATTTCGGGTTTGCCGGAGACCAGGCTCAGGACTGTGGAGGGAAGCTCCCCTCTTGTTTTTTCTCCGTCCACAATAAGTTCCACCTTTCCCTTAAAAAGTTCAATGGCTTTTTGTGGAGAAGCGATTTCCTGGGTGCCTGAAACATTGGCGCTAGTAGCGGTGATGGGAAAACCGGTCTTTTTGACCAGATCATTCAGCCATTTGTGATCAGGCCAACGGATTCCTATGGTTTTTGAAGGACCGGTAACATACTCGGGAAATTCTTCAGACGCTTTGAGAACCAGGGTCAGAGGGCCCGGCCAGAACTGCTCTGAAATACGATAAAATAATTTTGGCCTTTCCGAAGTGATCTCCTCCGCCATATCCAAGCCCGAGACGATCACTGACAGAGGTTTTTGTCGGTCTCTCTGTTTTAAGCTGTAAACTCGTTCCACAGCCTTTTTTGAATAACAATTGGCTCCCAATCCGTAGAAAGTCTCTGTGGGATAGACGATCGACCCATCTTTTTGCAGCACCTTGCTAATCAGATCAATCTTGCTGCTTTCGATTCTCTTCAGATCGACCTTTATGACTTGAGTTTGCATGATTATCTTATATCAAACAAGTAAAAATAGGGCAAGAATATAAAAGCATGACCTTCAGAGAAATGATCTCAATAAAGACGCCCGATCCAACCTTTCCCCTTATCTTCATTTCGGACAGATGTCCGCACAGCGAATCGCTTTAGAGGTCAATAAATTGGAAAAGTCCTTTACATGAGCGCCAAAGCCACAGAAAAAAAGTTTGATGTGAAAGCCTACATCTCCCGGATCCAAGAAATCTGAAGCCCTTTATCTTGTGTTTCCCCAGACTTCATATATAATATAGGTGGTGCTGTTGATTTCAATGAAAACAACCAGGAGAATAAACAAGAAAGGACATATGACCATTATATGTAACACCCTGATTTATTAGGTACCCCTGAAAGAGAAAGAGTTAAAGTTGGCATATTTTTTGCACTAATCATGGGCAGAAGGAGTCATGAAATGAAAAAATACTTAATTCTTGTTATGCTTACCATTTTTATTGTCCCTGGGATGCTTTTTTCAGATCTTGTCACATTCAGAGTGGGCTACTTTGTTCCCAGAGCCAACAGCGACCTTTGGCAGATTGAATTTGAAAACATGGATTTCACCAAAACCGATTTCCAGCATTCCAGCTTCTGTTTTTCCTATGAGTACTTTTTCACCCGGTACTCCAGTCTACTCATCAGTGTGGAGGGTTACAATGAACAACAAGTAGGCTATTACCAGGATTATGTCGGTTATCAGGACTTTGATGGAGACTGGGCTTATCCTAACGAATATGAAGGCGAATTCATTCCCAATCATGTTTTCGCCGTTTCATCAACACCGATTCTGCTTTCCATCAAACTTTTACCCCTGGGAAGAGCCAATAAAATCATTCCCTACGTCGGAGCCGGAGGAGGAATATTTCTCTGGAGCGTTCAATTAGAAGGAGATATGATCGATTTTTCAGACGAATGGTATGATACCGTGGAACAAGTCTCCATTTATCCTATAGATTACACCTTTGCTGAAGAAAGAGGCCGCATCACATTAGGAGCCCATGTGTTTGGCGGATTGATGATTCCTGTGGCCAACAGACTGAGCATGGAAGCAGAATTCAAATACAATTATG
>DASRVI010000142.1:0-10755 GCA_035655135.1 Acidobacteriota bacterium
TTATGATCAGATGGTTCAAAAGGGTCATTGTCATAACCAGGCGGTTTGTGCTGTATCCACTCATCTAATTGGAAGAATTATCAGAGTGTTAAAAGACAAAAGGCCATATGAGCGCAGAGATCTTGAAGGAAAGCCTATAACAAAAAGACAAGCCAAAATCTTAATAAAAAAAGAATTAGCTGTGCCCGAAGAGACAAGAAAACGGACACGAAGCCGGAGAAAAACGAAGGGATACAAACGCAATCATATAAGAGGCATTGCCCAAAAACAATCCTCAAGATCTGCGCCATATCCCTCATAAGGGATTTTATTAAAATTGATTAGGTTAATCAAGATAATAAACGGATTTTGGATGGTTTATTCTAACTCAAAACTACTTGACATGCCTTAGGAAATCTGGATGGTTTAAATAGATTTTCATCTTCAATAATAAGCGGACACAAAGAGTTAGATCCTGTTTTTCTCATCTTTCCTCTGTGGGCGTTGGCATAGAGGCCGTAGTAACGCACCATAACCTGTCCTTTGTCCGGAAGGTGAGAGGTCACTCGGGCGATAAAAGGAAGGGGAATATATCCGAAGCTACAAGGTTCCTATTGAGTATGGAAGAGGTTTGGCCTTTGACCAAGACGGGAATGTGTATTTAAGCACTCAAGGTTTTAGAAGCCCAAAATTGATCTCTGTTTATAACAGCAAAGGGGAAAAGATCCAACAAATAGGCGAATTGGAAGGCGATGCCATTAAGGGATATAATTTTTTACTAATAAAAAAACAAATAAAACAAAAAAAGATTCCAGAGTATTTCAAAAATGATTTATTGTTGATTGTCCATAAAAACAATGTTTTATGGGCTGTTCATCGGTCTATTGATAAATTTAAAAAGTTTTCCCTCAAAGATGAACTTATATCTGAATACCAGATCAAAGCCAAAGAATACCAAAGTATATATCAAGCATTTCTTGAAAAAAACAAGTCTGAGAAAAGACAGTCTGCATATTGGCCTCTTTATTACGTGAATGATTTGGCCTTGGATGAGAGAGGCAATCTGTATATTCTGTTGAATGAGCCCTCCATAATGACCATTTATGTCTATGACCGGAAAGGACGATTCATACAAAAATTGATCGGTGTTAAAGACAATATTTATCGGATAGCCTTGTCTGAGAAAGGATATCTCTATGCCTTGAGTCGAGAGACTCAGTATATATACAAATTCCAATTGGATTTATAGATAAATAGGGAGGCGAGTCAAATTATCCTCAAAATATGATTTTCCTATCCCTTAGGATCCAGATAAAAGACCTCATCAAACGGAACTCTGAACACACGAGTTATTTTTAAGGCAAGGACTGTTGATGGTACCCATCGTCCCCGTTCTACAAAATATTGATATTTTCAGTAAAGATGGGACTTTTATGGGAAAGGCCAAGATCTCCTTGTCCATCGAGAATGAAGGATTCAATGCTGAAGTCAAAAAAAGAACTTGACATTGTAACAAAATAAGTATATATTTAGTTACACTAAGGAGTTAATAATGGAGATGCAAACTGTCTCAAATAAATTAGTTAGTCGGATATATGGAAAAGGTAGGGGCTGGTGCTTTACCCCAAAGCATTTTCATGACCTAGGAAGCCCTGAAGCTGTTCGTATCAATCTTCATAGGCTAGAGAAAAAGGGCACTATCCGCCGGCTTGCCAGAGGTCTGTATGAATATCCAAAGAAACACCCGTCTATAGGGATACTGCCGCCAAGTCCAAAAAAAATCGCTCAAGCTGTAGCTTTCCGTGATGCTGTAAGCATTCAGCCTTCAGGTGCTTTTGCAGCAAATCTGTTAGGTCTATCCGAACAAGTACCAGCAAAAATCGTTTTTTTAACAGAAGGTCCCAGCCGGAGTATAAAAGTAGGTAACCAGGAGATCATATTTAGGAAAACAAGTCCTCGATATTTGGCTATGCAAGAGGAATCCAGTGGTGCTTTGATTCATGCACTGAGACATATTGGAAAAGAACAAATAAAGCAGCAGCACATCGAACATTTAAAGAACACAATAGGAAGAAGAACAAAAGCGAAGTTGAAAAAGGATAGAATCTATGCTCCTGAGTGGATGTATCCTATCATTGATCAAATTATAGGAGAATCTTATGTTTGAATTTGCTCAACGTCAAATCAGTGATCGGATTGCATTTTTTGAGACAGTGGCTCATCGGAGAGGTTTAAGTCCTTTAATTGTGGAGAAAGATTTCTGGATCTGTTTTATATTAAAGATTCTATTTGAGAATCCAAAATTATCTGATGTCTTTGTGTTTAAGGGAGGCACATCTCTTTCTAAAGTTTTCAATATCATTAAGAGGTTTTCAGAAGACATTGATCTTTCTGTCGAGCCAAAATGGCTTGGCTTTACTGGTGACCAACTCCCTGAAACGTCATTATCGAAAACTCAAATTAATAGGCGGATTAAGAAACTTAATGAAGCATGTATTGAAGCAGTTGAAAAGAAAATACAGCCGATTTTAGAAGAAATGATTTCTGAAATCCTAGGTCCAACAAATTCAAGAAATCCTTATCTTAAGTTTGAAATAGACTCCAGAACAGATTCTCCTGTGCTTTATTTTAACTATCCAACCAAAGAGTATGATGTTCAAGGATATATTCAGCCCTCTGTAAAGCTGGAGCTTGGTTCTTTAACTGATCAAGAGCCAACTGGAAGATATGCTGTTTCCTCTTGGATTTCTGAAGAGTTTCCCAAAGAATTCAAGCAACCGGAATTCAAGGTGATTTCTCTTAAAGCTCAAAGAACTTTCTGGGAAAAATCAACTATCCTTCATGCTGAATATCACCGTCCACCTGAAAAACAAATGCGCAGTCATCTCTCAAGAGACATCTATGATGTGTGTCAAATGGCTTTTCACAAATCTGTAAAGAACGCTTTAGCCGATTTTGGTCTCCTTAAACGTGTTGTGGACTATAAAAAGACATGTTTTTATGCTAGATGGAAGAACTATGATGCAGCAAAGCCAGGAACATTTCGCCTTGTGCCGCCAGATTACAGATTATCTGAGTTAAAAGCCGACTATGCGAAGATGGAGGAGATGTTTTATGGGGAATACACAGATTTTAATGAACTTATTGAACAGCTAGGAAAAATAGAAAAGAAGATTAATTCAAGTGTCTGATTTTTATTAAGCTCAGAATTCCCAAAAGGATAAGAATTTGGTTTTTTTATTGCTGTTGGTTTTCCCTCCATTTCATCAAATTTCCGCCCTCTAAGCGACTTCATCACCCATCATACATATGAAATAAAGGGCAAGTCAACGAGAAACCCACAAAAAAGAGAGAATATCAGAAAATCAGTCTTAGTGAGGCTCAAAAAGAATAGAGATCCCCTTTGTTCTTGAACTAAAGGATTAGAGTGTCACATATATTCTGATTGTTCCTCAGCCGCAATAGAGAGCTGAGCTTGAGGAGGCGGGGGTCGAGCAGCCTTTAAATTCACCATCAAAGACAACTATGAAAAGACTTTTTTAGAGCAATCTCCTGAATTTATTGTGGAGTTAGGTTTTTTATGTGATTAACCTAGATTATATAATCTCCAGTTCGTCTTTGCTGGGTAGTTCCGGAAACTTAGCGTGAGGTTCCTGCTGGTACCATACAGCCACGGAGGAAATATCATCCTGGAGAGGAAGATATCGTCCTCCAGAACGCCATCCCAGAGCCTGGATGGTGACTTTTAGGTCTTTTTCAAAGCGGACCGGATCCATGATGTGCCAGCGGTAGAGTCCAAAACGCTGCTGGGACTGCCACTGCCCGTCCGGAGTGATGACCTGGGGCATTCCCGCGTACAGTGTGGTGAACTCCTTATATTTTCCATCGTCCGTGAACCCATAGGAGCCGCAGAAATAGTCCTCGGTTCCTGTGCCGCAGATAGTGGGAAATTCTTTATCTCCATCCATGTAAAATTTAATCTCACCTTCTCCCCACCAACCGGTGTTGTTGGACTGCCAGCACATGTAAGTGCCTACGTAATGTCCCCATCCTTTGATCCCATCCACAATGGTGTAAACCGACTTGTAAGGAACCGGATTGGTGCGCCGGAATTGAGCATGGAAATAAGCGGCATCTTCAGGCACATCGGTCAGAGTGTAGTTGATCTGATAGTAGAGAGTCATTTTCTCATCAGCCAGGTTTTCCATGGTGATCTTACAGGACTTACGGAATGGCATCACCCAGTAGGAGTTCAAACCGCTTCCTGGATTCACACAGATAGGAAGAGAGGAGACCTGGGCAAATTTTCCCCAGCCACAGGCAAAAAAGTCTCCCACCGGAACTTCCACAGAAGGTTCTTTCTCTCCGTCCCAGTAAAAGCGCAGAATGGAAAATCGCCAGTTTCCAGACGGCGTCATCCAGATCTGCTGGATGGCTCCTGGGCCTTCAATCTCAGCCAGCACAAAGGTCTCTTTGGACTGGATGTGAACATAGGGGGAGACTTTCCATCCCTGACCCAAGTCGCGGGCTGCATTCATGGCAGGCCCGTCCACAGACATGCCGCCTTTTCCTTTTTCCCCGGTGAAGTTCTCAGGACTGATGGAACGGGATTTGGCATGGGACAATCTGGCCAGATTGCCCAGATTCAGATACAAACCATTAAACAGTTTTTCTTCAGCTGCGTACACAAGGAGCGTGGCCAGCACAAAGAAAACAATGACAGTGACCCATGATTTTTTCATTTATGCCCTCCTAAATAGTGTTGAATTGATTTGATTTATTTCTAATTTTTTTGTAGTCTTTTCTATTCGCTGCCAATAGAGATTTCCTTCTTTTTATCCCAGATCGAGTATTTTGATTACATCCTGAATAGTGGTCAGGACAGCAAAGCCATAGGACAGGTTCAACAAGGATGCTTCATGCATCGCGTGGTTGAATGTGGCGGTTCCGTCTTTTACAAAATAGACCTCAAAACCTCTCATGAATGCACTGCGGGCTGTTGTCTCGCAGCATAGGTTTGTCAACACACCGCAGATCACAACCTGGCGAATCCCTTTGTCCCGCAGCGTCTTTTCTAATTCAGTATGAAGAAAACCGTCGTATTGATTCTTTATTATAGTTGTTCCTCTGCTTGGTTCAAGAATCTCCACAACTTCACTCATGGGATCCTCTTTTCTGATTCTTTCGCTCCACCAGCGGAGCATGAGATTGTCCTCCTTATCCGAATCGATATGGCGGGTGAAAATGATGGGACGGCGGTACTGGCTAAAAGAATCCACAAGAGTTTTCAGTTTTTCAGCGAGTTTATTGGACTGGGGAACGAAAAAGCTGCTGTCCGGGTCACAGAAATGACGCTGCATGTCTATGATAAGAAGAGCCACCTTGTCCTTTTGTATCTTAAAGTTGTCACGCATTGTCTTTTTCTCCCGGATGATAAATCATGGCTTTATGCCTTTTTAAACTGTGAATTTCTTTATCATTTCTTCAATCTTTTTCGTTTCACAGCACACCTGCCAGTATTGGTTTTTCCTTGCTTCACTACAGCTTTCCAAAATGCTGGAATTCGATAATAATGACTTTCTCTTCTGTCCGTTAATCCCTTATAGGTTCCGCTGGCACAGCCAAAAATGCCAATCATCAGGTCATTTTCAGTGAGGTCCATTCTATAAGCTATAATACCTACAAAAAACACCTCTGGTCAACAAGAAACCCACATAAATGAGAGGATATCATAAAATTCCGCCCGGCCTAAAAGATCCCTTTCTGAAGCTGTTCTCCTTCCAGAAAACCTGCGGTTTTGTATCCCAGCTCCAGAAGAGCGCCGATTCCCAGAGGTTTTATGTTTTTTAAATGACCGGTCACAACAGCGGAACCGCCCTATCCGCTTTGGCTTATAAAGCCATCTTCATCTCCTAACACCAGTTCAGGTTGGTTCCACAGATCAAACCGACTGTCCAGGCTGAAATTTTTCCTGTCCATCAGGTTCCAACATTCCCAGCCGATTCCCCAGAACCGATGGAAGGTGGGTTCCCCGATGCGGAGAGACACAATATGCAGCTTCTCGCCTTTTTTTAAGTAATTCTCTTGTATAAACTCTGTGCCGTAAGGAGAGAGCCCAATTCTCAATGAGGGAAGATACTTGAGCTCACCTATCCGGATCATGGGAATGCCGGAATGGATTTCACCATGCCACAGATAGGGCACAAAAAGGGAATAAAGCGCAAAATAGTTAAATAGACTTACAATCATCACTCTGATCTTAACCTTCATGGCAACTCCTTTGTTTTTCTTCGCTTTTAATATACAAACTGTCGATTTTCTTTTTGGTTGAAGATGTTTCTTATTTAAATGCGCAAGCCCCCTTAAGATGGGAATTTGGTTTTAAGGTTGACGAACCTTTGGTTTTACCTATATATTGTTGTCCTTAGAAGCGAAATTATCACTCGATATCTAGGAGGCCGCATGAAGATTCTTAGAATTTTGTCATTGTTCTTTATTCTTGTTTTCTTAGTGAATTCATGTACCCAGCCAGAATCAGATTTTGATCCGTACTTTAAACTGCTCGAAAAAGCGCTTGCTTTGAATCAACCTGAGTATAATGAGATCTGGCCCGGGTATGATCTGAATGATTTTCCCATTGGCCTTTACAATGAGAACGAAGCCTATCTCATCAACCATGCTTCTCCAGGAGATGCGTTTCAAAAAACAGAGAGAAAAATTCGCCAGTATGTTCTGTATCACTCCCCAAAAAAGCCGGATGGTTTTTTTGGCAATACCTCTCTTGAGTATAATGGACACAGAACCTCTGTTTTTATGATTGACCAAGACATGAGCGAGGAAAGCTTTCATAATCTTCTTTTTCATGAAGTATTTCACTCTTTTCAAAAAAATCAGGAAATATTCAATAAAAGATACGGCAATGTGATGATTCAACCTTTTTTTCCTCTTGATGATTTGGAATTTTACTCCTTAAGCTATATAGAGCAGATAGTCCTAAAAGATGCCTTTCTTTCTGAAGAAGACAGTCAAACAAGAAAAAGGATACAGCAGTACTATGTGGTCTCTGATAAGAGAAATTCCATGCTGGATGAGAGATTCATTGAATATGAATCCAATGTCCAGATAAACGAGGGCACAGCCACTTATGCCGGGAATAAGGGTCTTGAAGTCATGGGATTTCATGAAGAATCGAAACAGAATCTGTTCAAACTAATCAACGACAAAATTGATGCGCCCACGGGATTCAGGAGAAGATGCTACAGTGTGGGGAGAGTCTTTGCTGAGCTTTTAGACCGATTCTCTCCAGATTGGAAAAGCAAAATGCGGCCAGGTTTCACTTTGCCTGGTGTTTTAAGATCAGCAGTTGAGCCTCTTTATGAGGTGAAACTCGAAGATATTCTCAAAGAATATCATTATGAAGAAATTAAAAAAGAATTCAAAACTCTTTTAGAGCAGCAGTCCGAAGAACGAAGATTGCAGAAAAAAGAGATTCTCAACCCCGGTTATGTAGTGGTGCAGTTTCCGAGTCAAAATTTTCTGGATATGAGTTCCATAAGATTTGATCCTATGAACCTGTCTCTGGTTGAAGAGCAGCTTTTGTGTCACAGATCCATACTCATTCTCGGGAAAAAGGATCGATTCCATTTCAAATTGAACTGGCAGTCTATATTGACTGAGATTGCTCCTGGCAATTTATTCATGATTTTAAAAATATATTTCACAATTCCTGAAGATGCCCAGATGAGTTTGGACGGCGAGACCATAAAGGAGCTAACGGAAAAAACGGACATCAAGGAGTTTATCCTCGAATCAAAATCAATCCAAATGGAGATATATAATGCAGAAATTAAAAAAGCAAACACACATTATGTCATAGAGCTGAAATGAAATGTCCTTAAAGTCAGCATTTCTCTTAAGGTTGGGACGGGATAATCTGATTCACGAGGAAGTCCTGAAGAGTGAGTCAAGATTAAATTCAAGAATGATATTGGTTATCCAAGTTCCTGAATAGAACACCCCTTTTAATCCCTGAACCATTATTATAAAATGATATCAATAAACAGTCTCTTTCAAAAGATCTTTGATTTAAACAGAAAAAAACAGAGGAGACCATTATTCCTCTGCCAACTCCCCCTAAAAAAGGGGATTTGTCCGTAGAATCAGCTCTTAAAAACCGCCATTCTGTAAGAAGTTATAAAAAAGCCTCCCTTTCCAAGGAAATGTTAGCTCAAGTTTTATGGGCAGCCCAGGGTATTACAGAAGAAAGTGATAACCCACCTGCCTTATGGGGGGACCGTTCCTGGCCCGGGGGACTCTGCACAGCCCCATCCGCGGGAGCCCTTTATCCCTTGGATGTGTATGTGGCGGTGGGAGATGTGGAAGACCTGTCTCCTGGGGTTTATCGATACCTTCCCGGAAAACAGGCTCTCGAAAAAACAACAGAAGGAGACCGCAGAGAAGAGCTTTTTCAAGCTGCTTTAAGGCAGTCTTTTGTGCGTGAAGGAGCCGTGGTGTTGATCATATCAGGGGTTTACGCTCGTTCTGCAGCCAAATATGGAGATCGCGCCCAGAGATATACACATATTGAAACAGGGGCTGTGGGACAAAATATCTATCTTCAAGCCGAATCCCTGGGATTGGGTACAGTCATGGTGGGAGCTTTTGATGATAAAAAGGTTCAATCTGTACTGGGGTTATCCCAGGATGAGATTCCTTTAGCCATCATGCCGATTGGGAAAAAGTTTTAATCTCGCGAAAGACTCTGTCCCAATTTCCTTTTTCCAGATGAAACACTTTTGGGGGTTTGGGGTCGGACCACGCCATCTACTTTAACCCACCCTTTTGATTTCTTTTTGACTTGTCTTTTATTTTATATGTATTATGAACGATGAAGTTGTTTAGAAGGCGGAAATTTGATGAAATAGATGGGAAATAATCATCAACAAAAAAAGAAATACCTATCGGACGAAATTGTAAAGAGGAGGTGTTTGAACCATGGAGAAAATGGTATCAGGGGTCAAAATCGAGTGTGTTAAAGGAGATATAGCCTTACAAACAGGGATTAAGGCTGTTGTGAATGCTGCAAATGCTCAGCTTAGGATAGGAGGTGGGGTAGCCGGTGCGATTCACCGTGCTGCAGGTCCTGGGCTTGAGGAGGAATGTCGTCCATTAGTCCCAATTAAACCGGGAGAGGCAGTTATCACGGGTGGACATAATCTTCCAAATCCATACGTCATTCACTGTTTGGGACCTGTTTATGGAGTTGATAAACCAGAAGATGTTATTTTGGCAAAATGCTATCGCAATTCATTGCAGTTTGCCGAACAACACAAGATAGAATCAATCGCATTTCCAGCTATCTCTACCGGTGCGTTTGGCTATCCCATAGAAGAAGCTGCTGAAATAGCTTTTAGAACTATTATGGAGATGATTCCGAAGCTAAAGTTTATCAAAAGGATTCGATTTGTGCTTTATGGGACCAGGGATCTTGAAATTCACGAAAAGACTTTGGCTCGCATTTTAGTCGGGGACATATAGGAACATGAGGCAAGACAACACATCATATACTTTTCGCTATCGCCTGCCTTTTGGGATGCTCCTCTCTTCCGTCGCAAAGTCGTGCTCAAACAGCTCAAACGAATCAAACAATCAAATGGGCGACCCCTTATTTTGACTTATTTTACTTATTTTTAAGAGAGTTACTAAAAGGCTTATCAATAAAAGCAAGAGACTATCGCTGCAACCCTTGAGGCTCTAACCGGCTTTTTGTGGCTTCTAAGATCATTTTCAGCATATCGCTGTAGGAAAGGCCCTGCAAACTGGCCATTTTTGCCAGGTGACCGTCCCAGCACCATCCTGGATTAGGATTGACTTCTAGTAGTCGAGGGGTACCGTTTGAATCAAGGCGCCAGTCAAATCGAGCATAATCGCGGCATTCCAGGCGCTCATACAGTTTTAGACAGCTGGCAACAAGAAATCTTTCTACTTCTTCGGGAAGATTGGCTGGTATTGATTTAAGCTGCCAATAGGGGGAATCAGGGTCCCATTTCGCCTCATAACCACAGATTTTCGGCAAACCTTCAGGAAGGCTTGAGTAATCTTCTTGGATAATGGGAAGTACAGAATAGGATATGGTGGGATTGCCAATAATTCCGACACTAATGTCTTTCCCAGTTAGAAATTCTTCCCCAATGATCGGATTAATATAGCCGAACCGATCTCTAACTTGAACAATTGCATTCTCAAGAGACTGTACATCATAACAGACATTTTGAGCAGCGATCCCAAAACTAGAATCTCCAAAATTGGGTTTGACAATGATAGGAAAACTGAGAGGAAAATCAATAAAGCCCACATCCTCCGGCTTTATCAAGAAGCCTTTGGGAACAGGGATGTCCATTTCCTGGGCGACCCCACGAACCAGGGATTTGTCATAACAATAAGCAAGACATTGGGGAGTGCCGCCTGAATAAGGAATATCCAGTACTTCCAAAAGGGCGCTGATATGGAGTTCCTTTGATGCCTCATTGTTGTATCCTTCATCACACAGGTTCAGGACAAAGCTGAAAGTGCCCTTTGCTTTTTGCAGTTCCGGGATCAGACGGTCATGACTGTCCAAATAAATAAAATTATACTGGTTCAATTGGGAAAGGGCTTTTTTTAGTTCACTGATAGTTTGGTAATCATCCTCATCAAATTTTGCATTAGGCTTGACCATGTCCTTTCTGTTGGGGTCGCCTAAAAGAACGAAGATATTTTCCGGTGCAACAGCTTTCC
>DASRVI010000143.1:0-8933 GCA_035655135.1 Acidobacteriota bacterium
GCTTCTTTCCTCTTCCTGTAAGGGCTAGATATAAATTCCCCTGTATTTTCCTCTCAAACTCTTTTAAAAATAAATCGTTTTTCTTTATTTTAGAATAAAGGGTAAAATTATTTTGGTTTTGAGAGAAAACAGCATTGATGCCTTCAGAATGAAGTCGAAGCCCACTGGTTTCATAGGAAAATTTGCCGTTCCTTAAAAATAAAGATTCTATAAATACAGGAATGGTAAAGTCCCCTCCTTTTTTACCTAAGGAGGGCTGTTCGGTATCCCTCTTAGAGATCCTTAATTCCGGGTCTTCAATAATTATATTAAGCGGTTTCCCCCTTGAAATAATTGACTTTAATGACAGTCTTACTGAAATCTTACGGGCAGAAAAATAAGGATTTAAGGTATAAGATTCAGCTTCCTCAATAATCAATGATGGAGGAAAAGTGGAAAAAAAAAGCTGTGTGTAATTGATAGAGGAATGGATTCTGTGCTTTATTTGGACCAAAGCGATATTTTTTACCAAGATAAAGACAGTTAAAATCAATATCAGTGTTATCCCAAAGTATATCAAGCCTTTAAGTCTTTTCCACTTGTTCATGATTGCATCTTTATGTTTTACTACACAAATATATCATTTTTCATAAAAAATACAAACCCAGGTATGGGCGAAATTCAGGTGTGGGTGAAGCGACATTGAAGATTTAGCCTTCTGATGAGGTGAATATGATCCTGGGAAATTCACAAGCCGAGATTGCGGGTCATTGCGAAGAACGAAGTGATGAAGCAATGACCTCCTTATAATTAAATGGTCGTCAGATCACCACGTCGCTCCGCTCCTCGTGATGACATTACGTTGTGGTCCTTCACCGCGAATGCCCTACAACGAAGCAGATGCTGTGAGATTGGCTCGCCTATAAGGGAAAGAGAGTTGCACATAAAATAATTCTATGTGTGAATAACAGTAAAATATTTGTTTCTAATGAAAAACTAACAAATTCTTATGTTCAAAGCTTTCTTATTATGTGTGCAAGTCTCTTTTATCAAATAACCAAATTTATTCGACGGTGAATAATACCGCCCCAGCTTCCACTGAATCTCCGGGCTTGGGATATATACTTTTTAATTTCCCTTTTTGGGGAGATTTTATTTCATTCTGCATTTTCATGGCTTCCAAAACCAGCACTGGCTGCTCCTCTTTTACCTTATCTCCCTCTTTTAACAGCAGCTCAACCACTCTTCCAGGCATAGATGTCTTCACGTCAGCTCTCTTTGTTTTTCCCACATTGTTTCTTATCAACTGGAAGGGAGATTTCTTTTCCACTCGAATACTTTTTCCAGTCATGCAGATATCATAAGAGCCAGAATTTTTATTGACAATGACATCATAGACTTTACCATTGACTTTCAATAAAAATTCATTTTCTGCAACAAAATCCACTGACACATCATGCTTCTTTTTATTTATAGAGACCTGGATATGTCCATCCTGTATTTCTTTTAGATTTACCTTAAATTCTTTCTTGCAGCATAAAAGTGAAATATCCATTTTACAAATTCTTTGAAAACGCTTTCATGCGTCCTTGGATTTTCCAGTTGCTCACTGTTTTTTTGTCTCCTGACTTGACAGAATACTTCAGGCTGTCTTTATAACTCTTTATGCCTGCGGCAATAAGAGCCACCTTCTGCTCCTCAACTTCCAATTCCTCCGCTTCCTTCTCTAATTTTTCCAAAAAGTGTGTGTTGTAATTTCCTTTATAAAAATCAGGATGGAAAAGTATTCGCTTGAAAAAAGGAATAATGGTCACAATTCCATAAACTTGGTACTCGGATAAAGCCCTCTGCATACGGTGAATGGCTTCTTTTCGAGTGAGCCCCCATGATATCACCTTTGACAGCAAAGGATCGTAATCCATGGGAACCGTATATCCCTCATAAGTCCCGTTATCATATCTAATCCCCGGACCTCCGCAAGGAGATCTTAATTTTCTTATTTTACCAGGAGAAGGCATAAAGTCATTGTAAGGATCTTCAGCGTAAATCCGACATTCCAGAGAGGAGCCCCTCGGCTTTATATCCTGCTGTGAAAATTCTAATTTTTTCCCGGCTGCAATTCTTATCTGAGATTTAACAATATCCATTCCTGTTACCATCTCTGTTATTGGATGTTCCACTTGGAGCCGGGTGTTCATTTCTAAAAAATAGAAATTCTTATTCCCATCAACAATAAATTCAACAGTTCCTGCATTTTGATACCCCACTGCTCGGGCCGCTTCCACGGCCACCTGTTCCATCTCTTTCCGGGTTTTATGGTCAAGAAATGGAGAAGGAGTTTCCTCCATGACTTTCTGATAACGTCTTTGAATGGAACACTCTCTTTCGCCCAAAGATAATACCTTTCCGAATCGATCGGCAAGAATTTGTACTTCAATATGATGGGGCTCCTGAATATACTTCTCTATATAGACTGACGAATCCCCAAAACTGGAGGCAGACTCAGATTTGGCCAACCTGAATAAAGACAACAGATCCTTTCTGTGCTTAACCAGTCTCAATCCCTTTCCTCCACCTCCGGCAGAGGCTTTTAACAGAAGAGGAAATCCTATCTTCTTTGAACTTTCAAGAAGATCTTTCTCCCCAGATAAAGGTTTCAAAGTTCCTGGAATGATTGGCACTCCAGCCTTGACCATTTTTTGCCGCGCCTCTGTCTTATTTCCCATGATCCGTATGGATTCTGAAGAAGGGCCTATGAAGACCAATCCTTCATCTTCGCATCTTTTAACAAACTCAGGATTTTCAGCAAGAAATCCGTACCCGGGATGGATGGCTTCCGCTTTAGCTTTTTTAGCCGTATCAATAATCTTATCTATATTGAGATAGCTTTCCCCGGGCTTTGAACCTCCCAGCTTGTAAGCTTCCTTGGAGAGTCTTACATGAAAAGCCGTGCTGTCAACATCTGAATAAACAGCCACCGGAGAAATCCCCAGCTCACGACAGGCTCTTGTGATTCTGACCGCAATCTCTCCCCGATTGGCAATCAAGACTTTTTTAAACATTTTTTTAGTCTGTGCTTTGATTTAGTTTACTCCATTTGAAGTGTTCTTGTCCAACAGATAATCTACCTGCCCTATTCATAAAAAAATGGCGATGTTTTTATTATTAATTTTGTTTCAGCGATATACAAGCTGTTATCAAGAACCAATACATGAACACTTTTCTTGTTATGATTTTTATATTAATCGCCATTTTTTTACCCTTAAGGCGAATCGATCTTACAGCATCTGCTTCGTTACAGGCCATTTGTAGTGAAGGACCACGACAATGTCATTACGAGGAGCGAAGCGACGTGGTAATCTCATTGTTCTTCGTATCCATATGAGATTGCCGCACTCCCTTGCGGTCGCTCGCAATGACGCTGCAACCTCGACTCGTGAATAATCCAGGTCTATTGAAGGAAGCATCTCTAAACCTGAGCTGAGGAAAAGGGCAAGGGATTCGTCACCCCTTGCCCCTTCTCCTCTTCACCTACCGTGAAACGAAGATACTAACTCTATTGACAAGGAAAAAACAAGGCTTTTTTGGATCTCTTTTACATAGGTTAAAGAGGAATATTTCCATGCTTTTTGGGAGGATTTTCATCCCTTTTGTTTTCCAGCATTCTAAGTGCCGCAATAAGTTTGGGTCGAGTGTCTTTGGGTTCAATGACTTCGTCTATATAGCCTTTTTCAGCTGCCACTGATGGATTAGCAAACTTATCTCTAAATTCCTTAGTTTTTAATTTGGCCAAAGCCTCTGGATCATCAGCTTTTTTCAGCTCTCTTCTATGAACAATCCTCACAGCACCCTTGGGACCCATAACAGCGATTTCAGCAGTGGGATAGGCATAGTTTATATCAGCCCGTATGTGCTTTGAGGCCATCACACAGTAAGCACCTCCGTAGGCTTTTCTGGTGATAACTGTTATCTTAGGAACTGTGGCTTCAGCAAAAGCATAAAGGATCTTAGCTCCGTGTCTGATAATTCCTCCGTGTTCCTGCGCCACACCCGGCAAGAATCCGGGTACATCTTCAAATGTAATCAGAGGGACGTTAAAAGCATCACAAAATCTTATAAATCGGGCGCCTTTATCCGATGAATTTATATCAAGGACACCAGCTAGATGGTCAGGCTGATTGGCAACCACTCCCACAGATTTTCGTCCCAAACGTCCGAAACCAACCACGATGTTCTTTGCGTAATCTCTGTGAACTTCAAAAAAATAATTGTCATCCAACACACTATTGATTATTTTTCGAATATCATAGGGATGATTGGGATCATCCGGCACCATCATGTTCAGCTTATCATCAACCCTTTCGAAAGGATCCGATGTCTCTTTCTCAGGGGGATCTTCCATATTATTATCAGGAATAAAAGAAAGAAGTTCTTTGACGACAGCCAAAGTTTGCTCTTCATTTTCAGCAGAAAAATGAGCCACTCCGCTCAATTTATTGTGTGTCTCAGCTCCTCCAAGTTCCTCCATAGAGACATCTTCATTAGTCACTTCTCTTATCACATCCGGACCTGTTATGAACATCCTGCTTATTCCTTCAGTCATGATGATAAAATCTGTGATGGCTGGGGAATAAACAGCGCCCCCAGCGCATGGCCCCATGATGGCGGATATTTGAGGAACCACCCCAGAAGCTAAAACATTTCTTAAAAATATGTCCGCATATCCAGCCAAACTTGAGACTCCCTCTTGGATTCGGGCACCACCTGAATCATTAAGACCGATCACAGGCACACCGGCCTTTAAAGCCAGATCCATTATTTTGCAGATCTTTGCAGCATTAGCCCTGCTTAGAGATCCGCCGAAGACAGTAAAATCCTGGGCAAAAACAAACACACTTCGGCCCTCAATAGTGCCGTAACCTGTGACCACTCCATCTCCATAAATACGCCTTTTTTCCATGCCAAAATCTGTACAGTGATGAACAACAAATTTATCCATTTCCTGAAATGAGCCTTCATCAAGCAGGATTTTAATCCTCTCTCTTGCTGTTAAACGCCCTTCCTTATGGCGTTTTTTGATCCTTTCCGCGCCTCCCCCTTGTTCAGCAAGTTTTTCCTTTTTTCTGATTTCTTCTAATTTCTTCTCTATAGTCATTTTTCTTTCTTGCCCATAGATTTTTTTACTTTTTCCCAATCACTCAAGAAACGCTCAATTCCTCTGTCTGTCAAGGGATGTTTGACCAACTTTTCCAAAGAATCAAAAGGAAGAGTGGCAATATCAGCCCCCATCATGGCTGCTTCCACCACATGCATGGGATGCCTGATGCTGGCAACAATGATCTCTGTCTCAAATGAATAATTATTAAAGATAGGAATCATCTGCTCCACTAATGCCAGCCCATCGCTTGAGATGTCGTCCAATCTCCCCACAAAAGGACTCACATATCGGGTTCCGGCTTTAGCCGCCAATAATGCTTGAGTTGGAGAAAACACCAAGGTGGTATTGACATGGATCCCTTCAGCAGACAGGGTTTTTGTGGCTTTAAGCCCTTCCACACAGATGGGAATCTTCACGATGACATTTTCGGCAATCTCACAATGTTTCCTTGCTTCCTTAATGATTCCTTCGGCTTGACTTTCCACACATTCCACACTCACAGGGCCAGGAACAATCTCACAAATGCTTTTTATCAGGTCCTTGAAGTTTTCTTTTTCTTTGGAGCACAGGGTGGGATTTGTGGTGACTCCATCAATGATTCCCCAGGAGACAGCTTCCTTTATCTGTTCAAGATTGGCTGTGTCTAAAAAAATTTTCATTATTCCCTCCAATTCTGGTTTTTATCAACGCCATGTCATCTTTTTATATTATTTTGGCTTGTATGTCCAGTCTGTTCACCGCTACTTTTTGATTCTCATGACTGTATTTGACAGAGTCCCAATTCCACTTATCTGAACATCCACTCGATCCCCCGGAAACATAGGACCGACTCCAGAGGGAGTTCCGGTGGTTATGATGTCACCAGCCATTAAAGTCATAATTTGTGAAACATATCGGATCAGTTCTGGAACAGGAAATATCATATTGGCTGTATTTCCTGACTGCCTGAGCTTACCATTTAAAAAAGTTTTTACTTTTAATTGTGAAGGATCCAAATCCGTGGCTATGCAAGGGCCTATAGGAGCAAAAGTATCAAAAGACTTGGCTCGAGTCCATTGGCCGTCTTTGTCCTGGAGGTCCCTGGCTGTCACATCATTCAAACATGTGTAACCCAATATGAAATCTTTCACAGGAGCATCTTTTTCAAGCTTCCAAACCTTTTTTCCCACCACCAAAGCCAATTCCCCTTCATAATCAAGCCTTTTAGTGTCAGCTGGGTAAATGATAATATCATTTGTCCCGATCACAGCTGAAGGAGGCTTTAAAAAAATCATAGGTCTTTCAGGAACCCTCTGTCCTCTCTCATCAGCATGTTCCTTATAGTTTCGGCCTATGGCCACTATTTTTGTAGGGAGAACAGGTGGAAGTATGATGACGT
Organism: Acidobacteriota bacterium; assembly: GCA_035655135.1. GTDB lineage: Bacteria > Acidobacteriota > Aminicenantia > Aminicenantales > Aminicenantaceae > WJMT01. The sequence continues at coordinate 6,516 of DASRVI010000143.1, forward strand.
CTCCGATAGGTATCTTCTGTTTTTTCTCCCTTAAATTTCCTAATACAGATCTCTGTAAAGGAATAAGTCTATCCTCTTCAAGCAATCCATACTGGATGGTTTTGTTGTGTTTAAAACGGTATATTTTCATGGGAGGGATCCTTTCAGAACTCCTGTAATTATTTCTGATCTTTCACTCTCATTATTGGCATTGTCACAAGCAGAGACGCAATATTCATATTCAATTCCCTTTTTGACAGAAAAGTCATAGAATATATTCTCCTTAATACACTCGGAAGTCAAAAGAACAAACTTTTCATCTCCCTTTATTCTCCGCCACACCTTATATCCTTTGAGGTCATTATCTTTGACCCTATTCCAAGTTAAAGTGATTCGGTCATGCACAGCAATGATTATCAGATCTTCCGGTGTATCAGGCGGAATGGTGTCCTTTACTGTCACGCTTACTCTTTCTGAATTTTCACTTTCTAGAAAAGGCGGCTCCTCCGAAGCAGAACTCCTGACGAAATATTCATATTCCTCTCCAAAAATAATCCCTTCATCCTCATAGTTGGTTTCTTTGATCAGTTCGTCATTAATTTGATTAAAATGACTTTCATTTGAAGACCGATAAAGATTATACCCTTTCACACAAGCCGGAGAGGATCCGTCTGTATTTTTCTCCGGGGGCTTCCATTCAAGTTTCACGCTTTTCAACTCTGCTTGGGCTTTTAATCCAGAGGGGGAACAAGGGACTATTCTTGGCTGCACAGCTATGGGTTTTGGAATCTCTGATTTTTTGCCTTTGTGGTCAACGACTCTGATTCCCAAAAAAAACAAGGTGTTCCCATATTCAGGTGGTTTTATGGTGATCTCATATCTATAAACCGGGGATTCCTTGTCATCTGTTTCTATGAATTCAGGAAAATCAGGACTTTGGATCGATTTAAAAAGAACAGCTTTTTTTTTAAAGGTCCTGCGATCAACGACTTGTTTGTCTTCTTCTTTATGGGGCTTTTTGTATGTCCATATATCCACTTTCGAAATTTCAGTTAATGGGCTTCCATCAAGGTAAGATTGGGGGTTTTTCCATTCAACTATGATTTTATCGCCACGTTGAAACACTTCTTGTATTTTGACTTCTTGAGGAATCTTTTTTATAGGAGGCATAATAGGCCCCTTTTTCCCGCAGGAGAGAGAGATAAAAACAGCTATAACAACCAAAAAAGAAATGAAATGTTTTTTCATCAAAGGATAAAACGGCTGAGGTCCTGATCTTCTACGATGTCTTTGAGTTGTTTATCCACGTAATCCTCATCAATGATGATTTTTTTGTCCACATCCTCAGGGGCATTGAAGGATATTTCCTCCATGACTTTCTCCATCACTGTATGAAGTCTTCTGGCTCCTATGTTTTCATTAAGGCTGTTGACTCTTTCTGCGATATCAGCAATTTTTTCTATAGCTCCTTGTTTGAAATCGGTTTTAACCCCTTCTGTGGCCAAAAGAGCTTTATACTGTTTAAGCAGAGCGTTCTCAGGCTCTGTTAATATGCGGATAAAGTCATTTTTATCTAAGGAAGATAGTTCCACCCGGATGGGAAATCGGCCCTGTAATTCAGGAATAAGATCTGAAGGCTTGGTGACATGAAAGGCGCCCGCTCCTATAAACAAAATATGATCCGTTTTGATAAGACCTGAGCGGGTATTCACAGTGGTTCCTTCTATTATGGGAAGAAGGTCCCTTTGAACCCCTTCACGACTGACTTCAGGTCCGCGGCCAGACTCTCTTCCTGAGATTTTATCCACCTCGTCTAAAAATATGATTCCTGAATGCTCTGTCTTTTCTACCGCTAACCGGGAAACCTGATCCATATCAACCAGCCTCTGCTGTTCCTGCTCAGTAAGGACTTTCATGGCTTCTTTGACTTTAACTTTCCGCCTCTTAGTCTTTCCTTTCAGACCAGGAATGATCTCCTGAATTTGTATCCCTATCTCCTCAACACCTGTGTTAGAAAATATCTCAAACGGTGAGCTGAATTTTTCTTTGACTTCAATCTGTACCTGGCGTTCATCCAGAAGACCGGCTCTCAGCTGTCTTCTTAATTTTTCTCTGGTCTCCTGATATTTTATTTCATCGCTTTTATCATCTGACTCAGATCTGACTCTAGACCTGGGTAGGAGAATATCCACCAGTTTCTCCTCAGCGTTTACTTCAGCTTTGCTCCTAACTTCATTCATTTTCTCTGTTTTGACTAAACCCACCGCAATCTGGACCAAATCTCTGATCATTGACTCCACATCCCGGCCCACATAACCGACTTCTGTGAACTTACTGGCTTCTACTTTTAAAAAGGGAGAGGATGTTAATCGAGCCAACCTTCTAGAGATTTCTGTTTTGCCCACTCCGGTTGGGCCTATCATCAAAATATTTTTCGGG
>DASRVI010000144.1:0-4974 GCA_035655135.1 Acidobacteriota bacterium
AATACCCTTCCTACAAACCGGATAAAATAAGAAAAACTGGATTCAATTTCTTAGAAAAGGTTAAGAATAAAAAAATCACCTTAATGAACAAAACAATTCTTCTGGGTGTTTATGAAAACAACGAAATACTCATCGAATACAACCGAGAAAAAATTTTTACCTTGAGATACGATATCCTTGTTTTTGCCCCAGGGGCCAGAGAGAGATTTCTCCCTTTTAAAGGATGGACTCTTCCGGGTGTATATTCCACTGGGATGCTGCAGGTCCTTATAAAAAGTTCAGGTGTTCTTCCTGCCAAGAGAATGCTTATGGCTGGTTCCGGGTTGTTTCTCTTTGCTGCTGCTTATGAATTTCTTAAAAATGGCGGTGAACTTCTTGGGATCATGGAGCAGTCCCCCTTTTGGAACAAGATTAAATTTTTCCCCCAAATTTTTCGTCAGTGCTCAAAATTTATAGAAGGGGGAAGATATCTAACCAAAATATACCTTTCAAAAACCCCTGTAAAATACCAAAGACATATCATAGAAGCAAGGGGTGAAAACTCCCTTGAAGAAGTGGTGGTCGGAAAGTTAGACAAGAACGGGGAATTGATAAAAGGAACAGAAAAAACATTTCATACAAAGGCTTTGGCTGTGGGGTACGGATTTGTTCCTAATCTAGAAGCTCCTCAGCTCGCGGGATGCCAACTGGAATATTCCCAGGAAAAAGGCGGATGGATCGTTAAAGTCAATGACCGTATGGAGACCAATAGGGAAAATATTCTGGCCGCTGGAGAGATCACAGGGATAGGTGGAGCTCAAAAATCTTTGAATGAAGGGAAGATCGCAGCTCACACCATACTCGAAAAATTAGGTGTTGAAAATAAGAAAAAACTGGCGCCTATCCTTAAAAAATTAAAAAAAGAGAGAAAACATCACATGAGTTTTGTTAAGTGTTTTAACTCTCTTTATAAGATCAAACCAAAAACAATTCTTGGTATCCCTGATGACACCATTGTATGCCGATGTGAAAATATTGATATAAAGAGCATAAAAAAAGCCATTCAAATGGGATGTCACAATCCGAATGCCCTGAAAATTTTGACCCGATGCACTATGGGACAATGTCAGGGTCGGACATGTGCTCCTGTAATCTATGATATACTCCAAATTCTTTGCCACAAAAATCCAGAAGACATCGGTCTGTTCTCAGTCAGGCCCCCTTTTAAACCTGTCTCTATCAAAGCGTTAAAAAATATCCAGTGACCTTAATCGATATATGCCTATTGATTTTGTCTTTGTTCAAGAAGCTCTTTCTGCTTCTCTTTGGTCTCTCTTATCAGTTCACTTAGTTTATCAAAAACAATCCTGATCTTTATATTGGGAAGCTTTCTTTTTCCTTGCTTTTGAGAATCATAATTTAAATCAAGGAATTTTTTTATTTCATCTTTGTCCATCAATTTATTTAAAAATTCATCTTCTAATAATTCCTTATCCAATTTCCCCCGCTCCTGAGTTTTAGCCAGCATATTGTATTCATTGAGCAATCTTTCCCTCCATTTATGATAGTCATCTGTGACATACTCAGGAAGAGGTCCTAATAATCTTTTAGCATTTTTCACCGCCTGCTTAAAAAAATCCTCTCCTTCACGCAGAGATTTTCTGGCTCTATAAAAAACAGGCTGATTTTGTGGTGAATCCTGATCTAAAATATCATTAAAGAGTTGGAGGGCTTCTTTTAGGGACTTAAAACATTTTAAGGCCTTGGGATAAACGAGTTTTTCTGTATCTTTTGATATCATTTTATCAAGCTCCTGTTATTCATTTTAAGTTAACGCCTTAAAATTTAGGTCAAAATTTGCACCAACTCAAGAAACTTTGAGAAATTTTCCTGTTTAAACTTTATAGCTTCCTGCAAAGGATAAATCACTGGTTTGTCATTACTCCATCCCACAGCATGATGCGTTTTTCCCTTCAGCAATGCATCAACGGCTGTCCTGCCTAATCTGGCTCCCAAGACTCTGTCAAACGCACTAGGACTCCCTCCTCTTTGAATATGACCTATAACTGTCACTCTCACATCCTTAATGTGTTTCCTCAGCTCTTGAGCTAGTGTCATGGTCATGTTAGATCCTTCAGCTAAAATAATGATCCAACTCTTTTTCCCTGATTCCCTTCCTTGTTTTACTTTGTCTAAAATACTATGGATGTCACGTTTGATTTCTGGAATAATCAGGTCCTCAGCTCCCCCTGCCAAAGCCGAATGAACCGCAATGGCGCCAGACTTTCTTCCCATTACTTCGACCAAAAAAATCCGATCCATGCTGTAGGCTGTGTCTCTTATTTTATCAATGGCATCCATGGCTGTGTTAAGGGCTGTATCAAAACCAAGTGTTTCCTGAGTACCAGATACATCATTATCTATAGTGGCTGGAATACCTATCACAGGAAAGTCAAATTCTTTATGAAATTCCAGAGCTCCCCGAAAGGAACCGTCGCCGCCTATGACCACATAACTGTCAATTCCTTTTTCTGCCATATTCTGAAAGGCTTTTTCTCTCCATTTTTTTTCATAAAAGTCTTCAGATCTGGCCGTTTTTAAAAAGGTTCCCCCGCGACTTATAATATTACTAACATCCCGTCTACCTAAATCACAAAATTTTTTATCAATAAGCCCTTGGTATCCATGGGTCACTCCCACCACTGAAAGCTGATGGGACAAAGCATACCTCACCACACTCCGGATAGCGCAGTTCATTCCTGGAGAATCCCCTCCAGAGGTCAAAATGGCGATTTTTTCCATTATTATTAATTCTGATATCAAATTATGATACAAGAGTCAATAAAATCATCAATCCAGATTAAATATAAGTTCATACACATCAGGCAGATTTTTTTTTAAACTAACCGCGAGATCCTTTGAAAGCATCTCCGGAATCAATGGAATTCTTTTCACATAAAGACAGGATTGATTGATAAGGCGGCCGTATTTATACTCAAGAGGAAACTCCCCTCTTGAATTGATTTGATTGACCTTTAAACAAGGATTTGGAAGGGATAAAAAAAATTGACTCTCTTGATTTTTATTCTGCCCAAAAAGATCTTTTTCTCTCAAATACAGATAAAGGCTCACCGCTTCAGCTTCTGCCGGATCAATGATGGTCAAATCTTTGGGAATAATTTCCTTGTATTTTTCGTCAATGGACCTAAGATAATGAAAATGGTTTTTAAACTCCTGTTTGAACAAAGCATAATGTGTGCACCCCAAAATAACAGAATGAATGCATCCTGCTTTTTCTTTCAAGGCCGTTGCCACTAGGCTTGTCACATAATATTTGATATAATTTTCTACAGAGTTAAGTTCGACTTCAGATATATTCCCCTCTACATCTTTATTTAAAAGCAGGGAATTTCCCTGTTCAAAGTTGTATTCTTTCCAAAGAGAAGGGTCTATGGGATAGTTTTGATGCCCTATCCCTGGTCCTTGATAATATTCAGGTCCTCTGATTTTAGTTTGATCTGGATCCACATAGGCAGGATCCCCGTCAACCGCGCCAGCTAGTCCGAAACACGGCTGTTGGACAACCATCATTTGATGGTCACCTCCTGAACAATATTTTCTCAGTGCTCTGACATATCCTTCAGAATCACATGTTCCCTCAGTGGCAAAAACACCTATGATGCCATCTTTATTTGAATCATATGATTGAACCGCCTCTTTGGCTCCGGCATCTATAATCCCAATACTTTTCAAATCCAAATCCCATTCCCGTATGACCTGCTGAATCAATTCATACCCATAAGCCGTAGCTGTATTGCAAGCTATAACCACTGCTTTGACAGGAGATTTTTTTTCCATGGGCTTGTCATCCAGAGACGAAAGAAAGTATTTATCACTTAATAGAAACTGAACATCTTTGATGATCAGTTCCTGGAGAAAATCAGTCTTTCCTTCCCGAGAATATCTTCCATAAGGCATATTAGCTCTGTCCCCCAGATAGATAAATTTCTCTGAAATAAAATCAGGTATCCCGTCACTTCCTTTTTCATGAGTCTGGTTGTCAAATTGATCCATCCTTATTATAGCGTTCAGGACTGTCAATCCACCTGTCCCAGAATCAAAAATTCCTATGGGAAGGGACTCTCTTTGTGAAGGATAATCATTGAAATCAATATAGAAGGGACTATCTGGATTTGATTTTATTTCAGAAACCAGTTTGAACTTTTTTAAATCAGGATTTAATGCTTTAGGTTCCCTCCCGGTTTCAGAATTACATGAGCTAAAAAAAACGATACTCAACAAAAACAATATCAATAAACAGGATTTAACTTTCATGTTTCTCAAGTTTATTTATGTCATTTCATTAATTGTTTTTTGATAAATTCCACAGCGTATTTCTCAGAACAAAAATAAATTAAAAAATCAAGATAATATTTATCCAAAAAAATACTGAAACTCAAACCAGCAGCAAAGAATAAGTCCTTATTCTTTGGGTAAGACCTTGGTCACATTTTTAGCCACAAGTCCGCGTTCGTTTTCCTCAATATCAAAACTGACTTCTTCTCCTTCAGTCAGGGTTTTGAAACCAGGCATAGTTATAGAAGAATAATGAACAAAAATGTCTTTATCCTTTCCCTCCTGTTCGATAAATCCATATCCTCTTTCATCACTAAACCATTTAACAATTCCTTTAGCCAAAGTAGAAACCTCCTTTATTATTTAAATATATGATCCCTGGCCTAAATCTTCTTCTCAAGATACAATCCATTTTCCCTCTTTCAAAGCAGACTTAGCTGCAGGTTGCTCATATATCTGTTACTTGAATATATGGGGATACAAAAATAAAACATCTGAAAAAATCAATCCTGTGTTTTTAATTCCATGGCGAGACTTACTTTATTGGTGGGGTTTTTTTCATTTAAAACTCAAAAACATTTTTACTCTGGTAAGTCTTATATCATAGGTCAATTCAATTGTCAAAACCTATTTTTCAAG
>DASRVI010000145.1:0-4063 GCA_035655135.1 Acidobacteriota bacterium
AAAGACAACAAAAAATATTCTTTGATAAATCCCAGAACCGGGAAAAAACAGGGCGAATTATCAGCAAAACATGTTTTTGATTTGATAGCCACCATGGCTTGGAAAACAGGTGATCCAGGGATTAGTTTTCTGGATGAAATAAACAGGAAGAATCCCACTCCTCAAATAGGAAATATAGAATGTACCAATCCTTGCGGGGAAGTCCCTTTATATCCTTATGAAAGCTGTAATTTAGGATCCATTAATTTATCAAGAATGGTGGATGAAGATAAAAAAGAAGTCAACTGGCAAAAACTTAGAGAGATAATCCGGATTGGAGTTCACTTTTTGGATAATATTATTGATGCAAATAAGTACCCCTTTTCTAAGATTGAAAAAAAGACCAAATCTAATAGAAAAATTGGATTGGGAGTGATGGGATTTGCTGAGATGTTGATTATGCTGGGCCTACCTTACAATTCCCAAAAAGCTGTGGATATGGCTGATAAAATCATGAAGTTTATTGCCAAAGAAGCCCGTCAAAAATCTCAGGAACTGGGAAAAGAAAGAGGATCATTTTCTCATTTTAAAGGAAGTCTCTGGGATAAAAAGGGTTATAAACAAATGAGGAATGCCACAATAACCACTATTGCTCCCACCGGAACCATAAGTGTGATAGCTGGCTGTTCCAGTGGAATAGAGCCTTTGTTTGCTGTGGTTTTTATCAGAAATGTCATGGAAGGGGCAAAACTCCTGGAGACCAATGATTTGTTTGAAAAAATGGCTAAATCGAGAGGATTTTACAGCAAAAAGCTCATGAATCAGATTGCCAAAAAAGGTTCTATACAAGATATAGACGGCATCCCTGATGATGTCAAAAGATTGTTTGTCACAGCTCTGGAAATGAAGCCTGATTGGCATGTTAAGATACAGGCGGCGTTCCAAAAGCATACAGATAATGCGGTCTCTAAGACAGTCAATTTACCTATAGAAGCTTCTCCTGAAGATGTAAAAAAGATTTTTCTCCTTGCTCATAAGCTCAAATGCAAAGGCATCACAATTTACCGCTATGGAAGCAAGGATAAACAGGTATTAAATATTGGTCATATACTCAGAAAAAAGACAGGTGAAACAGAGCACGAATATGTCAATGCTGATTCTGAATATTCCGGTGGCTGTCCAGATCCTTCTGCCTGTACTCTGTAGAAAAACGACCGGAATTATTCTTCCCTGTAATACGGATTTATATAAGGGGTTCATATAAACGGGTAATTGTATTATAATCTGGGGAGGAAGATAAATATGTTTTCAGGGTCTATCCCGTTCAAAAGAGCAGAATTCCATTTGTCTGAATCTGGGCATATTATAATATTAATATTAAGTATCCTCTAACTAAGGAATGAATTGATGGTTGATAAAAACTTCATAAAAGGAAAAAGGCTGTTTTGTCTGGTCGACGGGGAGCATTATCCTCCCGTAACAAAGTGGACTTTAAGTGAGCTTGAAAAGTCAGGAGGGAAAGTAGGAGGCATCATGTTCATGGGGGGAACAGAAAAAGTCGAAAATGCCCTTGAGGAACTCCAAAGCGGTCAGGATGGATACAAGATTTATATAGGAGGGGATTCTTTTAAGGAAACACTCCGTATTCTACAAGAAGCGGTTAGAGAAATGAAATGCGAAGTGGTGGTGGACCTGTCAGATGAACCAGTGGTAGATTATGATGACCGGTTTCGAATTGCCTCACATCTTTTATTCGAAGATGTTGTTTATATAGGAGCTGATTTTAAATTTGTGCCTCCTCTAAGAAAAAAGATTTTAGAAAAACCGAGTTTGAGTATTATTGGAACAGCAAAACGAGTGGGAAAAACCGCTGTGAGTGTGACCATTGCCCGTCTGCTTGACAATCAAGGATTTGATCCAGTGGTGGTGGCCATGGGAAGGGGAGGCCCTCCAGAACCGGAAATAATTGTACCTAAGGAGCTGGAAATATCTGCGAACTTGCTCATTAGTATCGCAGACAAGGGAGGGCACGCTGCCTCTGATTATTGGGAGGATGCGGTTCTGACCGGGGTTCCCACAGTTGGATGCCGGAGATGCGGAGGAGGTATGGCAGGGAGTCCTTTTTTATCAAATGTTATGGAAGGAGCTAGAAAAGCAAATGAAATGCCTCAGCAGTTTGTAGTCATGGAAGGATCAGGACCGACTCTGCCTCCTGTGTTTACTGACAAATCTATTGTGGTGGTGGGTGCAGCCCAACCCATAAGGCATGTCACAGGTTTTTTTGGAGAGTATCGTCTTATGCGATCAGAAATGACTGTGGTGACCATGTGTGAAGAACCCATTGCCAGCAGAGAGAAAGTCAATCAGATGGAAAAAGAAATAGCCAAGTTTTTCCCTAAAATGAAAATTGCGTTGACTGTTTTCAGACCAGAGCCTCACGGTGAAATATCGGGAAAAAAAGTTTTTATGGCGTTGACAGCAAACCCCATCATGAAAGATAAATTGAAAAGCTATGTGGAAGAAACATACCACTGTTCTGTGGTGGGGGTTTCAACAAATTTATCAAACAGAAAAGAGCTGGGGCGTGACTTAAAGAAAGGGCTTCAAAAAGCAGATGTGCTGCTTACTGAGATAAAAGCCGCTTCCATAGATGTGGCTGCCAAAGCAGCCAAAACACAGGGTTGTGATATTGTTTTTATGCACAACAAATCAGTGTTGGTTGGGGGTAATATTAAAAGTTTTGAGAAAGCCGTGATCAATTTGTGTGATTCTGCTTTAAAAGGGGGATAAAATGACAGAGGTCATCAAGGGAAAAAAGCGGTATCCTTTTTCAAAAGGCATTCTGGCCAAGTCCATCACTCGAACAGGAATACCAATGAGCGAGATCTATGAGATCGTCAATGAGATTCAAAAGGAGGTTAAAGGCAAAAAAAAGGATGAAGTGGCCAGCAGTTACATAAAAAATTTGGTTTGTGAATGTCTTATTGTTCGAGGATATGAAACTGAAGAGAGGTATTATCGAATAACCAGGGAAATCAAGCATTTGAGCAAGCCTTTAGTGATTATGATTGGTGGAGGGACCGGAGTTGGGAAGTCGACCATTGCCGCTGAAGTGGCTCACCGATTGGGAATAACCCATTCCATAGGTTCTGATGGGATAAGGGAGATTATGAGATACATGGTTCCTTATAATTTCATGCCTATTCTTCATGAGTCAAGCTTTATAGCGGGCAAAAGACTGGAAAATCCCTATGTTAAAGAAAGCCTTATTTTTGCCTTCACTCAACAGGTCAATTCAGTGGCTGAAGGAGTTCATGCCTTTATTAAAAGAGGAGTGAAAGAAGGGATTCACACCATGGTCAATGGAATTCATCTTGTGCCTGGCTATATTGACCTTGAAGACGAAAAAAACGATATGTACTGCTTTCATTATATTCTTCATTTATCTGACGTCCAAAGTCATATTCAGCAGATTTATTACCGGTCTGAGGGAAGCCGCCGGGACCCTGAGCGCTATGTTGATCAGATAAAAAATATCCGCGATATTCAATCTTTTATTAAAGATATGGCTGAGGAAAAAGGAGTGAAGGTCATTGAAAATGATAAAATTGATAAAACCATCAACACCATAATGGAGGATATTGTTACTAAATTGGAGGAGGTCAACAAATGAATCTTCATTATCCTGCTGTTTATGACTTAAAAAGACCGATCAGGGAGATTGTAACCAAACGGCTTATAGGAGTGAGCCAAAACGCTTCTTTCAGGGAAGGCGTTTCCAAGATGGTGGAGTTTAACATCAGCTCTTTGGTGGTGACCAATCACGACAGGGTTGTGGGCTTTATGACTGACACAGATGTAAAGCGGGCGGTTGCCCAAGGACTCACCCCCGATGTTAAAATGGAGCAGATAATGACCACTGACTTAATCACAGTGGATATAAGCTCTTCTGTGAGAGAAGTGCTTGAAACCATGTCTAAAAATAAGATTAAACATTTACTGGTAACAGAAAAAGGCAAAGTGGTGGGCATCGTCACTTTGCGGGACCTTGAGCATATGGTCAGACAGAAGCTGGAAACATATA
>DASRVI010000146.1:0-4323 GCA_035655135.1 Acidobacteriota bacterium
CTTCATACACTTGGCTATCTACAAAACAATCCTGATTAAAAAAGTCAACCTTGATTCCATGTTTTAAAAGGGTTTGGACAACATCTTTATGTTTAGAGGGGATATAATAAGCTAAAGGTCGAGCCACACTCACAAGGGGCAAAACATTGGGAAACCAATTCTCCTCCACCACTTCCTCTATTTTTCTATCTGAGGGAAAAGGATAAGGCTTGATATCTTCATAGGTTAACGGATCTCCTGCTTTTTTATCACCCTTTAAGAATCCAACTATTCTGTTCTCTGTTCTTACAAACTGCTTAATTTTGATAGATGGCTCATCAGGATCCCGGGCATACTTCATCCTGAGATGGACTAAATCCTGTTCTGAATATTCCCCGGCTTTCTGGACTAATTCTTGGCGAAAATTTCTCACCAAAGAAATGATCTCTTTTCCGTGGTCACCAATGCTTTCTGCCATTAACCTGATTCCATAATACTGATAGATAGTTCTTTGTTTTAAAGTCTCTAAATCATGACGCGAGGCTCCTTCTTGAATAAAAGAAAGTGTTTGATAGATGCCAGGACTGTTTCTACCGTCATTGAGGTCTATTGTGCTGTATCTTTTCATATAAACTCTTTTGCCTCTGTCCTCTTCTGAATAATCCACACCTGCTGAAGAATCAATACCCATTCTTTGAGTGATCAAGTATTCATGAAAAGTGATGTTCTTTTCCTTTAAATTTTTTTCAACTTCAGGTAGAAGCACATTCCTTGAAAAATTTAAAATGGACTTGTGAATATTGGGATTGGAGACACATCCGATAGAAACTTGATAGAAGTCATCCCCTTTCTCATGAACATCCATGGTGGCTTCAGGCATCCAATCCACAAATATTTGGTTAATGGCTTCCGTTTCAGAAGATTCAAGTTTGACTTGATCCCGGTTTAAATCCAGGTTTTGTTCGTTCCGGCGTATATCCAGCCAATTTCCGTAAGGATTTGCTGCGGGAAATATCAGAAAATTTACTTCTTCCAATAATGGATTGAGTTCCCCTACCGTAAGATCTCTGATCAGCATTAAGGACGCCTCCTTAGCCGACTGCTCATTTCCATGCTTGGCGCCCACTATATAAAAAGTAGGCTTGTTTCTGTTTAAATCTTCCGGACAAGAAATGCCTTCTTTGGTTATGATGCACAACAGAAGATCTTTGGAGCTGTATTCTTCGCGAGGCAGAGTCCTCCCCACAACTCTGACCACCAAGTTTTCAGAAATCTCTCCCAATCGACTTAAAAAATAAGCGATATCCTGATATTGAGTGTATTCGGAATAATTAGAATTCTCAGCCGGAGTTTTTAAGGGCGCTTCAGCTAAAGAAAGGGAAACAAAAACAATTAAAAATGAAACTATCAATAGACAGATATTTTGTTTGACATTCATCGATCCCCTCCAAATTTATTATTTCCAATACCGGGTGCTCACTCCTCCTCCCCAGATTTCTTTATGCGGCCTTCCCGTATTGATTCTTCCACAATGTTCTTCTGCAAGTGAGCAGGAACTTCCTCATAATGAGACATTTCCATAATAAAAGAACCTCGACCTCCTGTGATAGATGTGAGAGTCGGTTCAAAATCAAGCATCTCTGCCATAGGGACTTGAGCCTTGATAATCCTCATACTTCCTTTTTGCTCCATCCCCTGAACTTTTCCTCTCCGTCCGTTAAGATTTCCCATTATATCTCCCATATAGTTCTCTGACGTGTAGACTTCCACATTCATGATGGGCTCAAGAAGAATGGGTTTAGCGGCTTTGATCCCTTTTTTAAAAGCCATGGAAGCCGCCACTTTAAAAGCAATATCCGAAGAGTCCACTTCATGATAAGAACCGTCATACAAAATGGCCTTGAAATCAACCGTAGGATATCCAGCAATCACACCCTTTTTTCTTGCCTCCTCAATGCCTTTTTCCACAGAAGGAATATAATTTTTAGGTATGGATCCACCAAATATCTTGTTATCAAACTCAAAATCTTTTCCTCTGGGAAGAGGCTCAAATTTTATATGCACATCTCCGTATTGACCCCGCCCCCCGGTCTGTTTCTTATATCGACCCTGAACATCTGATTTTCCTTTAATAGTCTCTTTATAAGAGATCTTGGGGAGTTTTAATTCAACATCCACATTAAATCTTTTCTTCAAACGTTCTGTAATGATCTCAACATGAAGCTGTCCATTTCCTGAGATTATTAATTCATTTGTCTCAGGATCCCTGTTTATAATAACGGTGGGATCTTCATCTTTAATACGGTGAACCGCTTGCGAAATCTTATCCTCATCCTCTCTCGTTTTTGGTTTTATAGCGAAAGAAATAGAGGGCTTAGAAAACTTAATGGGTTTAAACTTAACAGGATTGTTTTGATCACAGAGTGTATCACCTGTGGTGGTGTCCTTCAGCTTGGCTGTGCCCACAATATCCCCAGCACTGGCTTTTTTTATCTCTTCCTGTTCCTTTCCCTGCATAAAAAACAGTCCGTTGAATTTCTCTTTTCTCTCTGTTGTGGAATTCAAAACAGTGCTGGTTTCACTGACTTTCCCTGAAAATATTCTCATAATGGATATTTTACCGGTGTAAGGATCAGATATAGTTTTAAAAACAAATCCAGAAAAAGGACTGTCTGGTGATAGTTTGACAGTATCTTTTTGTGCTTTTATTTCTTTTTTTTCCAAAGGACTTGAAAGAAAATTTACAATCCCGTCCAGAATCTGCTGAGCTCCTATATTTTTTTCCGCAGAAGACATGAATATGGGAAAAATCTGACGTTCGAAAATGCTCTTTTTAAATCCCTCTATAAGTTCGTCTGGAGAAAGTTCTCCTTTCTCAAAATAAATTTCCATAAGCTTCTCATCGTTTTCAGCTATCATTTCTGTAAGCTCTTCGGCTTTTTTCTCTACTTCTTTCTTCATCTCATCAGGAATATCAACTTCCTTGAAACTTCCGCTGTCTTCATCTTGGAACACATAGGCCTTTTTCTTAATCAAGTCGATAACCCCTTTAAAATCCTGTTCACTGCCCAGAGGAATCTGCACAGGAACGGCTTGGCGCCCGAAAAAATCCTGAATAGAGTTGACTGTTCGATCAAAATCAGCGTTTTCTCTATCCAGTTTATTAACAATAAATATCCTGGGTAAATCTAATTCTTCCAGCATACCCCAGCACTTCTCTGTCCCCACTTCCACACCGGAAGCCGCACAAACAACCAAAGCTCCGGCATCAACAGCTCTAAGGCTGGCTCTCGCATCCCATAAAAAATTGGAATAACCAGGACAATCTATTAAATTAATCTTATGATTGTTCCATTCAAGATGACAAAGCGCTGAATTAATGGAAATTTTTCTTTTTTTCTCATCAGGATCATAATCGGTTATGGTGTTTTCATTATCAACTCTGGTCAATCTGTTTGTCACTTTAGAATCAAACAAGAATGCTGAAGTAAGCGAAGTCTTTCCACAAGAACCGTGGCCCACCAGCGCAACATTTCTTATTTTATCCGCTGAATAGTGTTTCATTGTGATACCTCCTGTGTTTTATATCACTGAGTTTGGTGTTCAGTTTTTTTCTTTTTTGTAAAAAAACAAATAAAATCAACGAGTATAATACTATAAATCATGCTTTAGACTCAAGACGTTAATTCATCCTTTAAGCATATCCAAAACCGTGATAGAGTTTATTAGAATGATAAGGGGAGGGGTAAGGGATTCGTCACCCGCTCGATTCCCCCGCGAGGAATCTCTCTCCCGTTCAGGCTTCGCTCTCCTCTAAAGAGGAACCATGCCCGCTCAGCCCTCACAGTGGATTCCTCATCCCTATACCCTCTCCCCTTAATAAACAATATAAATTACGTTTATCACGGTTTTGGAAATGCTTCAATGCTCTTTAGATTTTTTCGAGGACGTTCTGAAGGTCGTCAGGGAGGGGAACGGTGAATTCCTGCCTCTTTTGGGTTTTAGGATGGATAAAAGAAAGATAATAAGCATGAAGAAACAATCTGGATTTAAGAGCCGTTCTTTTTTTTCTTTTTCCATAGCGTCTATCTCCTACTATGGGGTGTCCTGAGGCAGACATATGAACCCTGACTTGATGTGTTCTTCCGGTTATGGGTTTCACATCCAGCAAAGAGTGCTCATTAAAAACTTTTAAAACTTTGAAATGAGTCTCGGCTTTCTTGGGCTTTTTTGTCTTTATGGACATCCGGGCTCCATCTTTAACATGACGCCCAATAGGCCAGGACACAACTCCTTGTTTTCGAGAATAACGTCCCCAAACCAGAGCCATATATTTTTTCTGCA
>DASRVI010000147.1:0-3483 GCA_035655135.1 Acidobacteriota bacterium
AACTGCCTGTGATCCCCGGTCATCAGATTGTGGGTGTAGTGGAGAAGAGAGGAAAAGGAGCGAAGCGATTCCAAATAGGGGATAGAGTGGGCGCTGCCTGGCTTTATTCAGCCTGCGGAAAATGTGCCTACTGCCGGAAAGACAATGAGAATCTCTGTGAAAACGCACGTTTTACTGGTTACAGTGTGGATGGAAGCTATGCTGAGTTTTTTGTGGTGCCTGAGAAATTCGCTTATTCCATTCCTGATGTGTTTGAAGATGAAGAAGCCTCTCCTCTTTTATGCGCCGGTATCATTGGATTCAGAGCACTCCGTCTCAGTGAAATAAAACCCAATCAGCGGTTGGCTCTTATTGGCTTTGGAGCATCCGCCCATGTAGCCATCCAGGTCGCTGTTCACTGGGGATGTGAGGTCTATGTTTTTTCCCGCTCGCAGGAGCACAGAGAGCACGCCCGAAAATTAGGCGCTTCCTGGACCGGAACCTCCAATCAGGTTCCTCCCCATAAAGTGGACAGTGTGGTGAACTTCACCCCAGCAGGGGAGACGGTACTGGACGGCATGCGCATCCTGGATAAAGGGGGCACTCAAGCCTGTGCCGGGATTTACATGACACCCATCCCGGAGATGGATTACAACAAATACCTCTACCATGAACGCACCCTCCGCAGTGTGGCCAATGCCACCCGACTGGACGGAGAAGAGCTTTTGCGGATCGCGGCAGAGATACCTATAAAGACCACCACCACTTCGTTTCCTCTTAAGGATGCTAATAAGGCGCTAAAGATGGTCAAACACAGTGAGCTGGATGGGGCAGCTGTGCTTCGGATTTCCGAATAGAAACAATCCTTTTGCCTGTGATTTGCAATTTGTTATACTCATCAAATCACGTAAAATGTAGCTAATGGATAATGACTGGAAGAAGATGAAAGAAGGGAAAGATTTAAATCATTTTCCTCTGGGTATTGTGGTTATATCAGTGATTATGTTTTTTGCAGCCCTAGCTACAGATATATTTTGGTTGGCCAAAATATTGGGAAAGGGCTTTCCTCAGACCATGCCCGTGAGCTCAAAAGTTTATAATGCCTTTGTCTGGCCAGATCTGGTTCTCTCTCTTTTTTTGTATGTAGGGGCCGTCGGATTGATTCAATTAAAAAAGTTTGGATTTATAGCTTCTTTGGTAGGTATGGGTATGTGGATTTTTGATTTGCTTTTAATCTGGGGAATTACGGGATCTTCTAGATTGGATATCATTCTTCCTAGTTTGCTGTTTGCCCTGTTTACTGTTTATTACCTCTGGACTAGAAGAGAGCTTTTTGCTTAAAAAGTCCTTGTTTTCTTTAATTTGCTCATATAAATTGCTTGAGAATTAACTTGACTTGACACTGTGGGGAGATAGACGGTCAAATTTTGTGCGAAGTTCAGTATTGACAATATTGTTTTTTGATGAAAAAGGGGAGCTAGTAAGAGAAAAGCATTTTAAAAGATCCCACACAAGGGCTTTGGCTTTAAAAAGGAGTATTGCTGATTAAACATTTAAGCCATCGTTTTCTGATTTTATAAAGAGATGCTCTTTTCACTCCTAAAAAGAGCAAGTTTCTTGTTCGGAAATAAGATGAGATATGTCTATTTTCGCGTTCCCAAATATGTTTTCGATGTTACGCATCACAAGGCCATAAAAATACTTGACAAATTAGGGATAATTTGTTAGACTCGACTAACAAATTAAACACGATTCAATACCGTAGGACGAATATGGAAAAGAAAAAGTTAAGTTCAAGCATGGAAGATTACCTAGAAGCTATCCTTGCTCTTACGAAGAAAAATGGTATAGTCCGGGTAAGTGATATTGCCCAACTTCTATCTGTAAGAAAGCCTAGTGTTAATGCGGCGTTAGAAGCCTTATCCAAGAAAAAGCTTGTTTTACATAAGAGGTATGGAGATGTAAACCTTACAAAAGAAGGGAAAGTGTTAGCTCGAAATGTTCAAAGTCGACATGATATGTTTGTTAAGTTCCTAAATGAAATTTTAGATATTGATTTCAAAACAGCCCAAGAAGATGCTTGTAAGATGGAACATGTAATAAGTCATCAGACTTTTAATAAACTAACGAAGTTTATAGAATTTTTAGAAACCTGCCCCGATCAAGATAGGCCTTACTGTTTACAAAATTTTGATTATTACTATAAAACTGGCAGGCGGCGCAAGTGTGAAACCGGGAAGATGAAGACGGGGCATAATCAAATGTGAAAAAAATTTTAGATGAATGTTTAAATTTCTAACATTATATCTAAGTTGAAAGGAATTTAATAAGTTTAAATTGAATCAATTGAGGAGTAGAAAAAGTGAGAAGAAAGCTTTTAATTTTAATGATTTTATCTGTCCTGATTTTTATAACAAACAATATACTTTTTTCCCAACAACATAGACAACGACATGGGAGAGAACAAGAAACCTCCACTTCCATTATTAAAGGTAAAGTTGTTGATAGCGACAAGGTTCCCATAACTCATGCGATAGTGTTAGTCCCTGAAATCGGAATTTCTACTAAAACCGACGCTTTTGGATTCTTTGAGCTGAAACGGATTCCTAGAGGCAAATACCATCTGGAAATCATCAAAGAAGGATATATGCCTTATCGATCTGATGTTTTTGAGTTAACTGATAAAGAGAAGACATTTAATGTGACTATAGTCAAAGGAATAAAGGAAGAGGTCGTTGTTACGGCCACAAGAAGAGAAACATCTATAAAAGAAGTTCCGATAAGAACCGAAGTGATAACAGCGAAAACCATAGAAGAAAGCGGTGCCAGAACTGTTTCTGAAGTGCTGAACAAAGAATTGATGGGTTGTTGGATCAACTTGTCATGCACTAACTGCAATTTTACTGAACTGAGGATGCAAGGTCTTGAAGGTGGCTATTCCCAAGTCCTTATTGATGGGCTGCCGATTTTCAGTGGATTAGCGAATGTTTATGGTCTTCAGCAGATCCGCAGCGAAAATATTGAGAGGATTGAAATACTTAAAGGCGCTTCTTCTTCTTTGTATGGAGCCCAGGCAATAGGAGGAGTGGTTAATATTATTACCAGAGAGCCTTCTCTGAATCCAGAATTTAGTATCGATGGCACCTATGGTAAATACAATACTTATGATTTAGCCGCACGGGGTTCCTATCGTAAAGGTATATTCGGTATTGTTGCCACTGCCCAAAAAGGAAGAAACGATTATGTAGATGAAAATAACGATAACTTTACTGATAAAGTGGAATCAGAAAACCTGAACATATCAGTAAAAACCAATGTTTATCTTTCAGGAGACTTGCAAAGGGTAAGTCTTTTCGGTAGATACATTGATGAATTCCGGCGGGGCGGATATGTCCCGAATATTGATGACCCTCTTGATGAAGACGGAGAACATATATGGACTGACCGCTACGAATATGGGATCAGCTATCGGGGAATCTTCAAAGAAAGCAATATTCTAAAATT
>DASRVI010000148.1:0-3440 GCA_035655135.1 Acidobacteriota bacterium
CCTGGATCTGAGGGATCATGCCTGTAATGGGAAAAAATTTTTTTCTTGGGGTCAAACTTGTTTAGGCCTTTGTAAGTACCGATCCAAATTTGACCAGAACTGTCCTGGCAGAGAGACATCACTCTGTTGCTGCTCAAACTGGAGGGGTTCTTTGGGTCAGCCCTGAAATGAACAAAAGATTCCTGGTGCTGATCAAATAAATCAAGCCCCCCATGAGTTCCCACCCAAATATTTCCGGAGGAATCTTCTAAAAAGCTGCGGACATGGTTGTGGCTCAAACTCGATGGATCATTGGGCTGAGAAGAATAGTGGGAAAACCGTTTTCTTTTCTTATCGAATTTGCTTATTCCCCGTCTGGTTCCCACCCAGAATACGCCGGTTCTGTCTTCATAAAGAGAATAAATTTCATTATCACTCAAGCTTTTGGGATTGCCGGGTTCCTTTTTATACTGAACAAAGTGATCTTTTTTCGGGTCATACTTGTTCAAGCCTTCACGGGTTCCCACCCACAGCACTTCATCGCTGTCTTCATAGAGAGAATAAATATGGTCATGAGTTAGACTGTGTGAATCAGCTTCATCTGATAAATAGTGTATGAATTCATTTTTCTCTCTGTTATATCTGTTGAGACCATGTTCTGTCCCCACCCATAGATCTCCTGACTGTGTCTCCATGAGGCAGTTGACGTGATTATTGCTTAGAGAACACGGCTGAGAAGTAAAGTGGCTGAAATGAATAAAACTCTCTGTTCCTTTATCAAATTTATCCAGGCCCTCTTTAGTGCCCACCCAAAGAGCGCCGGAACTGTCCATAGTAACGCAGTTCACCTGATTGTGGCTCAAACTGCAGGTGTCTGAAGGATCGTGTTTAAATCGGGTAAATTCTTTTTTCCCGGGATCAAACTGGTTGAGACCATTATCCGTGGCTATCCACAGACCACCTTTGGGGTCCAGGCACATGGAATTGATAAAATCACTGGACAGACTGGAGGGATCATGCGAATCAAAACCAAACCGGGTGAATGTCCGTCTGGCCGGATCAAACTTGTTCAGCCCCCTCCCATAAGTCCCGATCCAGATAAATCCATTCTCGTCTCCAACAATGGACTTGATGTAGTTATAGCTAAGGCTTTTTATATCATCCGATTTGTTTCTAAAAACTTCAAATTGGTAGCCGTTATATAGATTCAGTCCGTCTTCTGTTCCAAACCACATAAATCCGCGGGCATCCTGAAAGATGGAGAAAACAATGCTCTGTGACAGGCCATGTTCAATTCTTAAATGCTGAAACCTTATTTCATCTGGGGGGGCAGACAGACCCAGGATGGAGAAAAGAAAAAGGATATAGAAAAGAAATAGAGTCTGAGATAATAATTTTTTTTCCAGCATTTAAATCGATCTTCTTCTGCTTAGCAAGTTTATTATGATTAGCCAGCCAAAACAATCACCTATAAAGGTGAATCAGGGGGTGAAATTATTCTCTGAAAATATCTTAAAAAACCAGGAATAATCACACTCTTTGCCTGGTTTCTAGTTCAAGTAAAGATTGAAGTCAGTCAAAGAAAAATGCTATCATTCATTATCTCGACTCAGATGAAAAAAGTTTGTTTGATATTCCTGGTCCTCCCCCTTTTTTTCTCTTGTTCCTCGTTTAAACCAAAAATTTCTCCTTATCCTTCTGGAATTATGTTCCCTGTTGAGACAGATACATCCATCATTTATGAGGGGAAAATCACTGACAGGCTGAAAAAAGACGAAAACAAACTCTTCCTTTCTACAACAAAAGGGAAGGTATACTGCATTGATGGAAATCAGCGGCAGATTCTGTGGGAATTCACCTCACCAGAGCCTTTGGCGGGCTCCCCTTATCTGGGAATAAGCTATATTTTTGTATTTGATGAAAAAAATAATCTCTATTGTATTGATCAAACAGGTCAGCTTAAGTGGAAAAAGCCCATTCCAGACACAATCACAAGCCAGTTAGGGGGAAGTGAGGAGCAAATCTACATTGGCACAGAAAAAGGCACATTATTCTGTTTGAAAGCTGAAAACGGGGAAACAATCTGGTCATTTAAAGCTGATGGCGCCATTCGGTCTAATCCTGTGATGTGGAATGATCATGTTATTTTTGGATGTGACGATCACTGCATCTATTTTCTCAATCTAGAGGGATCTCTTATCTGGAAATTCCCTGCAGGAGGTCAAATAGGGACTACCCTTTGTTTGGACGAAAACTTCCTTTATTTTGGAACAGCCAATCATCACATCCACTGCTTGAACCTAAAACGAAAAAAACCTAAATGGAGCGTGTATTTAGCAGGGAATGTGGTTACTCCGCCTGCTATTAAAGGAAAAAACATTATTTTTCTTTGCTCGAATGGTGTCTTGTATTGCTTGAATAAAAGAAACGGGACTACTTTGTGGTGGAATCAAGTCTCCTCTTTCAGCTATTACAAGCTGGAAATCACAGAGAATAAAGTAGCGGTCTCCTCTCTTTCTTCAAAACTGGTTTGTTTTGATATAGAAACAGGAAAGAATATGGGAACTTTTAACGCTTCCAAAGAGATCCAATCTAATCCTATTTGGTTCCCGCCTTATCTTTTGGTCAATCTTTATGACAGGAACAACGACACAGGAGAGTTGGTCTTTTTAAAAAAACAAGTCAAGGTCACTCTCTCGCCATCCAAAAAACCCCCTCAGACGGTGAATGAAGAAATCACTTTTACTGCTGAGGCAACCGGATTCCATCTGCCTGAATATGAGTTTTCTTTATCTCGGTATACTTTGGCTTTTCTATTTTTCAACAACATGTCTCTTGTCAGAGACAGTGAAAAAACAGTGGTCCAGGAAGCCTCTGAAAAAAAGACCTGGGAATGGCTGCCCCTTGAATATGGATTTTATAATATCGAGGTGAAAGTGACTGATGAAAAAGAGATGGCTTCGGCACAATATCCTTATGTTATCAATAAGGAGAAACCAAAATTGATACTGGCTACCTCACTCGAATCTCCTCAGGAAATTGGTACAGAGATAGTTTTTAATACCAATGTTACTGTTTTGGAGGACCCAAAATTTGAATTTCGTCTGATCCGTTTGAAAAGTATCGGTTATCAAGCAGGCCATTTATGGCTTTCCTTTGAGGATGAACAGATTGTCCAGGAATCATCTGAAAAGAGTACTTGGACTTGGGTGCCGGAAGAAAAAGGAATTTATTTTCTCAGGATCATTGCTTCTGATTCTCAAGATAAAGTCGAGACTTTAATCAGTTTTATCATAAAGCCCCAAGATTCTAAAAATCAAAGCATTTTCTAACCTTTTTTCTTTATATTTTTCAACTCAAGGAAAACACCCATTCACTCTTTTATACTTAGCCTCTAAAACAACAAGGTAAAAGACTACCGCTGGTGGGCTTTAATTTTTTACCATTGAGGCGAGCCAATA
>DASRVI010000149.1:0-7460 GCA_035655135.1 Acidobacteriota bacterium
AAAAATAGTTACTGAAATAAATCCTCTGTATAAGAGTTCTGATAGGTAACCGAATATCAGCCAAAACGGGATAAAGGTGAAATTCACAAATCCCATCAAAGTCCATCTTGTTTTGTACTCCCAGGGGCATTTCTTGAACGCAAGCTTTAGTATGAAGCCATAGATGAATTCTCCGGCCATAATGACAAAAAGATAGATAAAGCCCCTAAGGATAAAAGGAACAGGGAAAATCAAATGATAGAGTGGTCCGATGATAAGGCCCCAACTTCCATAAATGGGAAACATCCATAAATAGGACATTCCGCGAAAAGTGAGGTCTCTGTGTTTGATATATTCACTTATGGAAGTAAAAAAAACTTCGATCCCCACTCCAAAAAAGTTGAACAGGAAAAACAAAATGAGATATTTCATAAACCGATCAATCTTATTCTATAACTATTTGGAGTCAATAACAAAGTCCATTTAGCCCCATAGTCCAAATGAGTTGGCCTCAGAAAAATAGGTAAACAGGTAAGACGGTACCGTATTTGTTATAATTCATGTGTGCACTGAATATGAAATTGAGGTTTTACTCATGAAGACCAAACATTCATTCCTGTTTTCTTTATTTGTTTTTGTTGGGTGGCTCTTTTTGCTTTTTGTCTCTTCACAGGATCTGGCTTCAGCTCTGCCTGAAGAAAAACGCCTGACCATTATCCACACCAATGACCTGCACTCCCACCTTTTGGGACACTCCCCGAACATTGACTACACACCAGAGACTGTTAATGACGACGAAACCCTGGGTGGTTGGGCCCGGATCGCCACAGTGATCAAAGGAGAGAAAGCCGCCCGGAACCATCCGGTTCTGGTGCTGGATGCAGGTGATTTTCTCATGGGCACGCTTTTTCATATGATCAGCCGGGAACAAGCTGTAGAGCTTGTGCTGATGAAAGAGATGGGATTTGATCTCACAACTCTAGGAAACCATGAGTTTGATTTAAAACCTAAAGGATTGTCCCGCATCTTAAGGGCAGCTGAATCAAAAGGAGGAATGCCTCAGATTCTGGCATCAAATCTCATCTTTGATCCCACCGAAAAAGCAGATGATGCTCTGGAGCAGGACTTTAAAAAGGAGCTGGTTAAATCCTATGTGGTTTTAGAGAGAGACGGGATCCGGATAGGATTTTTTGGGCTTATGGGCAAGGATGCGGATGAAACATCTCCCTTTGCTTGGCCAGTGACCTTTGCTGATCCTGTTGAAACAGCCCAAAAGATGATGTCAAAGCTCAGGAAGGAAGAGGGAGTCGACATAGTGATCTGTCTTTCTCACAGCGGGATTTGGGATAAAAAGAAAAAATCTGAAGACGAGATTTTGGCTAAGAAAGTGTCAGGAATCGATATCATTATCAGCGGACACACCCACACCAAGCTCACTGAGCCTATCTTTATCAACGACACCATCATTGTTCAGGCTTGGGCTTATGGAAAAGCAGTGGGGATTTTAGATGTGGCTTTAAATGAAAACAAGACAGTTTTATTTAAAAATTACAATCTTTTAGAGATCAATGACTCCATTAAAGGAGACGAAAGGGTCAGCGCTCTTATTGAGGCGAAAAAAGAGATTGTGGAGAGGGAAGTGCTTGAGGACCGCGGCTTGAGTTTTTATCAGCCTTTGGCTGAGACATTTTATGACCTCTGCCTGGAGGATATAGAGACCGGGCTTGGAAACTTGCTCACAGATGCCATTCGCTGGGCTGTGAACAAATGGGTGTATGATCCAGTGCGTCGGTCATCAAAAGTGAGAATAGCGCTTCAGTCTAACGGCCTTATCCGAAGCGATATTGTGAGAGGGAGGACCGGAGTGGTGGGTGTTTCTGATCTTTTTCGGGTGGAACCCCTGGGTATTGGCGTGGATGACACCATGAGCTACCCGCTTTTAACCTTTTATCTATACGCTTCTGAGATAAAAAAAGCCATGGAAGTGCCCACATCCATCTATCCCAAAAAGGGAAGTGATTATTTTCTCCAGTTTTCAGGACTTAAGGTGACCTATAATCCCAAGCGGATGATATTTGATAGAGTCATTGAGATATTGATTGAAGACGAGGATGGAACCTATGCGCCTTTGAATACTTCCTCTTCCAATAAAGAGCTTATTAGGGTGACCTCAAATTTTTTCAATTCTTCCTTTATCAAGTTTGTGGGAGATTACACCAAAAATATTCTCAAAATCGTGCCCAAGGATGAGCGGGGAAATCCCATTTCGGATCTTGCCGCGGCTCGAGTTGATAAAGATCCTGATACTCCCGGGATCCAGGAGCTTAAGGAATGGGAAACCATTTTTGAATACATGAGTACTTTTGAGGATAGGGATGGTGATGGGATCAGGAAAATTCCTGAAAGATACAGCCAGCCAGAAGGCCGCTTTGTTTCAGAACCCAGCCTCAATCCAATCAAACTTCTCAAAGGCGGGAACCTTCTCACATGGGGCGCGTTTTTAGTGCTCCTGGTGGTGATCGGCCTTGTTTTATTGATAATTTTTGTTCTGATAAAGAAAATCAGGAAGAAACGGCGAACTCGCCGTTAGGTATGGAAGGATGGGGAAGGATGGGGTCGCACCGTAGAATATTATTTATTATCAATAACTTAACCATAAATTAAAGCCTCTTTTTGGGCCTTAGAGCCGCCATCTGCCCCCCCCAGATCAGCAGTTAAGGCCTGGATGGGATTAGCATTTTCCCTTCCTTACATGTTATACTGTGGGCTTTCGCACAGAAAAGGAGTGAATATGAAAAAATTTATGATACTTATTGTCATTTTGTCGCTGTTTTTTCCGACATGTTCGGCCAAGAAAGAAGAGGTCGTCTTGAAAAAAGGGACCTCAACTTATGAATTGGCTAAAGATCTTTCCCAAATTGTGGAAACCCTGGATCCTGATATAAACAAAGTGCTGGTTTCTTCCCAGAACTTTAATCTGACCACAGGCGAGATCATACAGTTTATGGAAGAAAATCTTGGGTCAAAGGCAGAACAGCTCAAGCAGATGAATGCAGAGAACTTGAAACAGTATGTTCAAAGGAATGCAAGTGTGCTGGCTGACCGGAAACTTCTGTTAGCTGAAGTCCGTGATTCTGATGTTTCTATCACCAAGCAGGAGGTCGATCAAGTCATCAACGCCCAGGCTGAAAAAGCCGGGGGCATGGATAAATTCAGAGAAATGCTCAACAGCAACGGAATCACTCTCGAAATTTTCAGAGGAAATATTCAAAAAGAGATGTTGATCCAGAGTTTTCTGGACCAAAAAATCGGAAGTGAAGTCACAGTGAAAGATGAGGAAATCCTTTCAGCCTACAACTCTCCCAAAACCGTCACGGTTCGCCACATCCTTCTCTTAACTCAGGATAAGGACGAAGCAGAAAAAAAGGCGGTTCTCGAAAAAATGAAACAAATTCAAAAGCGGGCTCAAGCAGGAGAAGATTTTACTGAGCTGGCAAAGGAATTCTCTGAGGATTCTGGGTCTCAGGAAAAGGGCGGCCTGTATGAGAATATTGAGCGGGGTGTCATGGTCAAACCATTTGAGGAAGCGGCTTTTAATGTTCCGGTGGGGGAAATCAGTGATATTGTGGAAACCCAGTACGGCTACCATATCATCAAGGTGGAAGAGAGGCAGATGGAAGAGCGCCCTCTAGACCAGGTGCGTGATGAAATCAGACAAAATATCAGACAGACTAGAATTGAGCAGGAATTTTCAAGATATATGGATGAGTTGCGATCCCAAGCCAATATACAATCATTTGAACTCTAGTTTCACCTAAAAAATTAGTGAATAGGTATTGTGGCATTGTTTTTAACAGCAGAAATCGAGGGTCACTCTATAAAGAACAGCGGCCAGGTCGATAACCGATTGAATATCCACCCATTCTTCTTTGGAATGGAGTCCACCCCCTTTGGGGCCGATTATTACAGTGTCTATACCTGCTTTGGCCAAAATCCCAGAGTCTTCCCACCAGGAATGACCGATGTATGAAGGCTCTTTTCCTGTGAGTTCCCTGACCGAATCAAAGAGCAGCCTAACGATTTTTTTGTTTTTATCGATCTCATAGGGTTCGCGCCAGAAAACTGTTTTGACCTCTGCCCTAAACGCATCACTCCGCCCGGAGAGTCTCTTAATGACGGCTTTTAAATCTGATAAGATTTCCTCTTTGCTTTCTCTGGGAAGGGTCCGTCTTTCCAGTTTCATTCGGCACTTGTCTGCATAAGTAAAAGGCTCTTGTCCTCCCTTGATCACTGGTATGTGCAGAGAAGGAAGACCCAGAAGAGGGTGAGGGGGTGTGGACTCCAGTTTTTTAGATAAACGGTCAATCTCGGTCATGATCCATCCCATATTTGTGTTGGCATCAATACCTTTTTCCGGTTGACTGCCGTGAGCCGCTCTGCCTTTGGTGGTGAATTCGAAGAGACCAAATCCCTTATGCGCCAGGCAGAGGTCAAGGCCTGTGGGTTCAGTGACAATGGCAGCATCGGTTTGATATTGTTTGACCAGGTGCTCCGTCCCCATGCTCCCGTATTCTTCATCTGCCACAAAAGCAAGGACCAGATCGCCTTTGAGCCGAATTTTATTCTCAATAAGCGCTTTGGCCACAGCCAGAGCCCCGGCTAGACCGCCTTTCATATCCATAGAACCCCGACCAAAGATTCTCCCCACAGAAATCTCACCTGAAAAAGGCTCTTTCATATTATGAACGCCCACAGTATCCATATGCCCGTTGATCATTAAAGACTGGCCTCCACCTTTTCCTTTGAGCACGGCGGTCACATTCACCCGTCCTGGTTTCAGAGTATCGATCTCTGGCTTCAAGCCCATGTCCTGAAGAATTTGAGCGAGGAAGGATCCGATTTCCTCTTCACCAGGTGCTTCCGGGTCCAGCATCGGATTCACAGAATTAATTTGGATGAGCTTTTGCAAGGTGTCGATCAGAAATCGATGGTCTAATTTGATGTCTGTGTCCATGAGTTATCCTTCGAGAAGAGATGTACAAATCTTATCAATATCACCGCATCAATGCAATTTTTCAGAAAAGGTAAGAGAATTATTTTGCAGACCACCGTGTTCATGAATATAATGGAGGAGAATCAGAACGCAGTGAATAATCAAAATAAATTAAGGAAAAAATGAAGGAAAAGTTCACAGGATGTTTATTGGGCGTGGGTGTGGGGGATGCCCTGGGTGCTGCGGTGGAGTTTATGTCACTTGAACAGATCAAAGAAAAGTATGGGGATAAAGGCATTAAAGATTTTGAAAGCTGGGGTGGATTTGAAGCTGGAAGCTACACAGATGACACTCAGATGACTTTGGCCACAGCTCAGGGCCTCATTGAATCAACTGAGAAACAGAATAAAAAAGGGATGTGGAAGCCCGCACTCTTGGTTTATAAGGAGTATCTCAAATGGCTTGAAACCCAGGAAAATCCTTCACAAGCAAGCTGTCTCAGGGGCTAAGTTGGGTGTGAAGGCCATTCCAAAGCATTGGGTCGAGAAGCTCGAGAACGCAGAAGAGATTCAAGAATTAGCAGAAAAGATGTTTCAGATTTTTTCAAAATAGGAATAAGATATTGCCTTCTCATTACCAAAAAGCAGCAAGAAAAGGGGTAATCTTAATCATTTTTGCGGTGCTGTTATTGAGCGGAGCGGTTTATCTTTTGGTGATCCAAGCGCCGGAAAAGGAAAAAAGCACTTCTGCTGAAATTAATTTCAGGGAGATAGGGAATATCGTCAACTGGGATTCTGCGAGCGGAACACATACGGACAGCTGGCATCTTGTGTATGAAGAGCCGGGCGCCCCACCCCCCCCGCCTAAGGGATTCACCATCCCGGTGATTGACCTTGCTGATCAAACTCATCGACAGATTGTGGTGGATAGGGAAGAGGGACAGTACCTGGGACATCCCAGTACGGTTTTGTTGGAGGATCAGAAAACCATCATCTGTGTTTTTCCCAAGGGACACGGAAAAGGCGTCATTGTGATGAAAAAAAGCTCAGACGGGGGCATCACCTGGAGTGAGCCTCGAGAACTTCCGGGCGCATTGACAGGTGACCGGCACACGGGAAAATACGCTCCTGACGGAAGACTGCTCATATCATTCCGGGATACTGCCCTGGAAACTCCCACTCAAGGTGATTGGGTAGCCTGGGTGGGAACTTATGAGGATATTGTAAAGGGAAAAGAAGGACAGTACCGGGTTCGGTTGATGGACAATAAGCACAACTGGGACTGCGCTTATCCGGGAGTGGAAGTGCTGCCTGACGGGACGTTTGTGCTTGTCACTTACGGTCATTGGGTTGAAGGGGAGATGCCTTTTGTGATGTGTGTGCGGTTGACGTTAGAGGAACTGGATGAGATGGTCAGAGAGAGGAAAATATGGTAAACAGGTAAGACGGTACTGTTTTTTAACTATTTAATAAGGAGAAGTCTGAAATGAAACTCAAAAAATATGTCATTTTTTCCATCGTCTTTGTTTTTATCCTAATATTCAGCGGTTTTGAATCCTCATCTCCCCTGCTTACCTCTGCGCAGCCGCAGGATGCCATCCTTGAGTCGCTCAAAGAAATCGCTGTTATTGAACAAAAAGTCATGGTCCCTATGCGGGACGGAGTTAGGCTGGCCACTGAAATTTACCGGCCCAAAACAGATGAGCCGGTCCCGGTCATTCTTTCCAGAACTCCGTATAACTTCAATCCCTGGCAGGATGGCGAGTTAAGGACACGGAATTACACCACAGCGTTCAGAAACGTGAAGAAGGGTTATGCCTATGTTGTCCAGAACGAACGGGGAAGATATTATTCTGAAGGAAAATGGGACATTCTGGGCCCGCCCACAACAGACGGATATGACGCCATTCAATGGCTGGGAGAACAGCCCTGGTCCAACGGCAAAGTGGCGTTGATCGGTTGTTCCTCCACAGCTGAGTGGCAGATGGCAGTGGCGGCTTTGGACCCTCCGGGCCTTGCTGCTGTTGTGCCCATGGGATTCGGCGCCGGCGTCGGACGTGTGGGTGAGTATTATGAGCAGGGAAACTGGTACAGGGGTGGAGCCCACCAGATGCTGATGACCGCCTGGCTGTATGATTACGGTTTTATCCAGACCTCTGAGAACCGGCCCACCTTTCCAAAAGATATGACTCAAGAAGAGCTGGTTAAAGTGTCCAAATACTTTGACCTGGCAGCTGAAGTCCCGGAAGTGGACTGGTCCAAAGCGCTGTGGCATCTGCCTCTTATGGATATCATTAGAAATTTAGGAGGGCCTCAGAGTGTGTATGAGGACATGATCACACGCAAACCCAATGATCCAGCGTGGTATAAGGGCGGCTTATATCATGATAACATGTCCGAAGGTTTTGGCGCGCCTGGGTTGTGGTTTATATCCTGGTATGATATCTCCATCAGTCCTAATCTGGCTTTGGTCAATCATGTGAGCTCCC